>CAZDZM010000015.1:10626-22921 GCA_964509945.1 uncultured Candidatus Bathyarchaeia archaeon | reverse complement strand
TCAATAATTAACCATCTAGAAAGTTTCCTCATATGGTCACCTTAACGTTACATGAGTATTTAAATTTCGCGCGTATTTATTGCGCACGCTCCTATTTTCTAGTTTAGCACATAGTAAGTAAGAATTGAGGTTGCAAAGGTTAACAGAAATGAAGGAATCAGATATCTGTAGATTTTGCTGAGGGAGCATTTGAAATAGTCTGCGGTGAAGGCGAAGCACAGATGTGTCGGCGCAATTAGATACCCTAGGTAGCAGCTCATGTGAATTAGCGTCGCTGTTCCAGATGTAAAATTATGTAGAATGCCCGATAGGATTGAAATGCTGAGGGCAATTCCTCCAGAAACTGAGCCTGTGAGAAAGCCTAGAATGCCCGGCACTGCTGTCAGAAGCAAGATTATGTTTACGTTTTCGTTTAATGCAAAAGTTTGGAAGATCTCTGAAATTCCAGTGGCAGTCATAACGCCTTTCAGTAGGAAGGCGCCGTAAGCTGCTAGGGTTACTCCGTAAAGTCCCCAGCTTTTAAGAGGTTTCATAAATGCTCGAAGGTTTATTTTGGAAGTGCCGACTAAGACCATTATTCCTGCCAGTATTGCTATTAGTACGTCAAAGCCTTGCTTGGCCAAATTGAAGCCTGCTAAGTCTAGGGCAACAGCTGCCACTATTGCTGTTAGTATGGGAGAAAAAGCTGTGAAAAATTCTTTAAACTTTGATTCAAGCGCGTCTTTGGTTTTTGTGTTTTCTTTTGCAGGGTTGGAAACTTTCCAGAAGCCTATTAGGTAGCCAACAACTATCATGACTACAGCTGCTGGAATCTGACGCAGAATCATGGCATACACTGTTATTCCAGTGAGCGCCGCAGTCACTATGAGCACCTGATTCAGCGGGTAAACTGGAAAAATGGTGTGTCTAAACCAGAGGTTTACGTAGGCTCTCTTTTCGGTTTTAAGTTTGATTTTACCTGTTTCAGAATCTACAAGAGGCGCTGACATTAATGCGCCACCTCCGACTTGAAGAAACCCAATGACAGCAGGGAGAACACTTGCCACTATTTTTGGATTTTTGATTATTTTGCCCAGACTTTCGCTTAAACGTTTGATGAATCCTGTTTCGTTGTAAAGTTGGCTTAGTAACATTATTTCAAACGTTGAGAGCACAATTGAAATTGTGATCAAATCGCTCGTCGTGTTGTAGATCACCGTTGGAATTGTTTCCCATTGAAGAGCAAGCAAGGCTAGAATTATGGCTGTTGCGGTTAAAGTTATTCCAAGGTTCACCCTTTTGTAAAGCATTAGACCTAAGAAACAGAAAGAGATTATGATTGCCATTAAAGGGTTAACGAATCCCAATTGCTAAACCTTCTTTTGGCACATAATAGTTCTCTTCTCTTCCAGTGTAGAGAATATTAAATCTTTAGCAGGCTTACAGATTAATTCAATTATGAAAAATAGGGCTTTTCATTTTGGGCCAAGTTCAAAGCATAGGAAACGTGCACTCATAGGCTTATTCGCCAGATTTGTGCTCGCAACGGCTGTGAGCCTGTTGACCGTTGCGCGCGCTAGTGCGCGAATTCTCTCTTAACTCTTTCTGTTGTGCGAAGTTGCGAAACGAAGACTCCAAAACCAAGACAGAGACGGTAATTAGCGCACGCAAACATATGCCTTTAAATTAATTCTTTTAAAACTCCTTCTTTCGTAAACTGGGGTTGTCTTCATTTTAACTTATCTCTCTCCCAGTGCTAGGTGGTGCTTTTCTCGCAAATGCTTTTTTGGATTTACTTTGTTTTTCATATTTTACCCAGCGAGGGGAGTGAACATGACAGTTTTGTCAGTTAAAAAGGCCAGTCAACTTTTCCTCGGTGTCTCAGTAGTGGATAGTGCTTTTCCAGGGCTTACACCGGGCGATTTTGCTGTATTGTATGGCCCTGCAGCTCGTTGCATGTCTTTTGCCTTGTGTGTTCGTTGCGGACTGCCGCCTGATGAGGGTGGTTTAGGTTCCTCTGCCGTCTTCGTTGACGGAGGTAACTCGTTTAATCCTTATCTGGTGGCTGAGCTTGCGCGGAGTTACGGTTTGGATTCGAGGGCGGCTTTGGAACAGATCTATGTTTCAAGGGCATTCACTGCCTATCAGTTTTCGGCATTGGTCCTAGAAGAGCTTGAAAACTTTTTAAGCGGCAAGAGGGCCAAGCTTTTGGTTGTCTCGGATATTACTTCGCTGTTTTTTGACAGGGATATTCCGAAGGCTACGGCTAAGGATTTGTTTATGAGGGTCTGTGCAAAACTTTGGGAGGTTGCAACAAGAAGGCAAGCTATTGTGGTTGCAACTTATTTTCCGGGGAGAAAGTCTAAGCAGGGCTTGTTCTTTGAGGCTATCCTGTTTGGAAGATCGAATGTTTTGGCGAGGTTCAAGAGGGAAGGACAGATTTTGAGTTTTGTTTTAGCGGATCATCCTCGTGTCAGACCGTTCAGCGTAGACCTGCCAACAGAATGTGCTCCTTTAACAGATTTGGAGGTGTAAAACTTGGGAAGGACGGTTCCATCTTACAGGCAGGCTTTGGAAACAGAGATTGCCCGCTGGGGAGGGTTTCGAAAAGCCTTAAGAGGCAAGGACCTCGAAGCGTTTGATGAAATGATGAATGTTTGCAGGGTCTACGCTTCAGCTGCTGGCATGGCTACAAGGTCGATTTTGGCAGAGGCCATGTTCATGTCTATTCTGCTTAGTCAGCAAATGGAGCTTATTGAGATTAGGGAGAACCTTGAGCGACTGGAAAAACAATTTCGTAAAGCTTAATGCTGTTAAGGGTTGGCTTTTGGATGTTTATCCTTCTTACCCAAACGAAATGATAGTGTGGATTATCGCAGAAAATGGAGAGCGGGTTAGACTAGTTGACAAGTTTGTTCATAGAATTTACGTTTCTGGAAACTTATCAGACCTAAAAGATTTGGCTGAAAAGATTGAGGACGATGGATTAATTTTCGATTTGCGGTTTGTTGAGAAGTATGCGGATTTCATGGAGTCTTCTAGGAAGAGTGTTTTGGAGGTTGATATTGGCGATTACAGTCGAGCTTCGTTTTTTGCCAGAAAAATTCTTGAGCTGGGACGATGCGAGAAGTTTCGCCTTTGCAATGTTGATATTCCGGTTTCTCAAGCTTATCTGTATGAAAAAGATGTTTTTCCGTTAGCTCATGTTTTGGTTGTTGATTCTGGTAACAGACTTAGCTATGAGGTCCTTGACTCTGTTGAAAGTTGTGAGTATACAGTTCCCCCTTTTCGTTCGCTTTGGCTTAACGTAAGCATCAAGAGAGAAAGTGGGCCTCTGCGATTTTCAGATGAGATAGAAAACATAACTTTGGAATTTGGCGATAAGACAATTGTTATTAGTGGTGGAATCGAAGCTGACAAGATTTTGGGGCTCGTGAAGATTGTTAAGGAGGTTGATCCAGACCTTATCTTCACTCATGGTGGAGACTCGTTTCTTCTCCCTTACTTGGCTCATCGGGCCTTTGTTAATGGTAATTTAGATCGCTTCATTTTAAGCAGGGAAAATGTTCCCTTGAAGGCTGAAAATGGCCGAGGTAGAACATTCTTTTCCTATGGAAGAGTTTACCATAAAGATCCTACACGTAGACTTTATGGCAGGATCCACATCGATGTTGATAACACGTTCATCTATACTGCTTGTGGATTGGATGGTTTAAGCGAAGTTTCGAGAACGTGTAGAGTTCTGCTACATAGGGCTGCAAGGGCCTCCATCGGGAGCATAATGTCTTCTTTGCAGCTTTATATTGCATGGAAAACTGGCATTCTTATTCCATGGAAAAGGCATGAGCCTGAATCTTTCAAGTCTGCGTGGGAGTTGCTTGTCGCTGACCGCGGTGGATTTGTTTTTGAGCCAAAGATTGGTTTTCACACGGATGTTGTTGAAGTGGATTTTGCTTCCATGTTTCCAGTGCTAATGTTAACACGTAATATTTCAGCTGAAACAGTCCTTTGCAAGTGTTGTCCAAATTCTGAGCTCACGGTTCCAGAGTTGGGATACAATATTTGTGAAAAAAAGTTAGGTATTGTACCGAAAACTTTGGTTTTGCTTTTGAAGAAACGGTTCAAGTACAAGAATTTGATGAAGGAAGCGGAGGATGAAAGGCAAAGACACGCTTATGACATGCGGCAAGCTGCTCTCAAGTGGATTTTGGTCACTTGTTTTGGCTATTTAGGCTATAGAAATGCGCGTTTTGGCAAGGTTGATGCTCATATTGCGGTTTGTGCTTTTGCCCGAGATGCGCTGTTGAAGACTGCCAAAATGGCTGAGGAGCACGGGTTTGAAGTAATTCACGGCATTGTAGATTCTTTGTGGCTGAAGAAAAGCAGTTTTTCTCCGAAAGAGATTGCAGAGTTTTGCAGGGAAGTTTCAGGTAACATTAGTGTTCCTTTAAATGTTGAAGGCAAGTATCGCTGGATTGTTTTTCTTCCTTCAAAAGTTTTGCAAGGTGTTCCGGTTTTGAACAGGTATTATGGTGTGTTTGAAAGTGGAAAGATTAAGATGAGAGGCATAGAAGCGAGGCGTGGGGATACGCCCAATTTTATTCGTGAAGCCCAAATAGAAATGGTTAATACACTTGCTAAATCTGCGAATTTTGAAGATTTCTTGTCAAAGATTCCCTGCACCCTAGGCATCTTAAGAGAATACGCTGCAAGGCTGATTTCAAATCAGATGGACGTCCAAGACTTGTTGATTGCAAAAAGATTATCCAAGCTTCCTTCGAGCTATAGGCATGATGTTTTTCAGGCCATCGCTGCAAAGCAGTTGGAAAAAGCAGGTTTTGAAGTTTCTGCGGGTCAAACTGTTCAATATTTGGTTGTTGACTCAAAATGTAGAATTGCAAAGAATAGAGTTTTGGCTAAAGAGCTGCTTAAGCCAAAAACCTGTTATGATATTGAAAAATACTTGGATATGCTTATTTCCAGTACCGAAACTTTGCTTAGCGTTTTCGGATACCACAAGAATAGAATTCGCGATGAAGTGCTGCTCCATAGAAAACAAATCACACTTAATTAATCAACTAATTCTGTTGTCGAAGGCTTTCTAGATGGAAAGTGTTTTATTCTCATCATAATGTAATGGTATAAAGGGGAGTTTCATGGCTAAGTGTCCAGCATGTAAAAAAGAAGTTGTTACTCCTAAGAAAACTTGGAAGATGGTTGGCAGACCAGATAAGAGTGGCAAAAGAACAGAACTTACAATTGGACTATTTGAGTGTTGTGGAAAAACTTTCAGATCTGTCTTAAACAAGAGAAAAATCTAATTCCAATAAAAGCACTACTTCCTCATCTTTTTTCTATTTCACGCTCACAAAATATTTTAATAACTAGGATAGATTCAACGGTGAGATTTGAATGTCAAAAGCATTTGTGTTGATAACTACCGAACCAGGTTCAGAAGACGCCGTGCTCAAGGGTTTAAAGAAAATTGAGGGAGTGGACGAAACCTACTTTTCCTACGGAGTCTACGACATAATAGCGAAAATTAGGGCAGAATCAATAGACAAGCTGAAAGAGCTTGTAACTCAGCGCATTAGAAGGCTGGACAAAGTCAGGTCAACATTAACAATGATGATAACTGAGGAAGCGAAGTAACATTCCTTTTTCCATCTGAGAGATACGCACTCTTAAAATACAATAGTATGTATCTTTTTCTTTTCGACAAGCACCTTAGTTGTATTTTCAAAAATGGATCAACATGCACGTAAAACTGAGCAAAATAAAATCAGAAAGATGTGGAATAGGCAACGCAAAACCCAAGCCAAGTCCGACATACATTCCTGCTTTAGAGCTGGAGTCTAGATAATCCGAAAACCTAAGCTAATGCGTTCATCCTTTCCATCAACTGAACAAAGGTTCATTGAGGAACTAAGGAAACGTCAGCAGATATAGATTTATTATAGTTTATTTCCTTTTTCCGATAAAGCAATAGGGCCACTTCTTTATAAGAGACGGATTGAGTAAGCTGGGCTGGCCTTAGCACGTTTAACGATAGCACATTGGGGTGTGAAGTGCTGATCTCATCCAACGGGAGGAAAGTCCTCTGGAGCCTGAGGGTTCAAGTCTTCGTAGCTGGAGCTGCGGTGATGGCTTTGGAACTTGTTGGCAGCCGCATTCTGGCTTCCGATTTCGGAAACTCGATCTTCGTTTGGGGTAGTCTAATAGGCGTTGTCTTAACAGCCTTGAGTCTAGGATATGGTTATGGAGGAATACTTGCCGACAGAATCTTGAGCTTCAGAACTTTCTCATCGATAACCTTTTCAGCCGGATTGTTTACGCTCTTCATTCCATACCTTTCGTCCATAGTCGTAGACTTGACTCTAAGACTAGGATTGGGTGAAAAGTATGGTCCTCTTCTGGTTACCACACTACTCTTGGGCTTACCATCGTTTCTTCTAGGAATGGTTTCGCCGTATGCTATAAAGCTGGCCACCAGTAGCCTTACGAGTCTAGGGAAAACAGCAGGAAACCTGTACGCATTATCTACTGTGGGCAGCATTGTAGGAACTTTTGCAACAGTCTTCGTTCTTATCCCTTCAATTGATGTGCGCAGTATAATCAGTGGCCTTGGGATAGTCTTGCTTTTTGTTTCTCTGATAGGTCTCAGATGGGAGCCACGGGTCCTATTTGTTCTAACGGTCTTACTGGTCCTTTCGCCTTTCAGCGCTCTTCTTCTAAGAGCGTACACGCATTCTGGCAATGTGTTGTATGAGAAGGAGACTTCTTACAGTCATCTTGACGTGGTTGACTCCAACGGGATAAGAACCCTCTACCTGAACGGCATGCCTCACAGTGCAATGTACTTGGACGGCTCTAGCGATCTCGTCTTCACTTATACACGATACTTTGCCCTAGGCTTCGTTTTCAACGATGACGTCAGAGAAGTACTTTTTGTTGGGGGTGGAGGTTTTTCAGGACCTAAAAAGTTCCTTCAAGACTATCCAGACGTACGGGTGGATGTGGTAGAAATCGATCCTGAGGTCATACAAGTTGCAAAGCACTTCTTCAATGTGAAAAACGACTCCAGACTTACTATCTATAACGAAGACGGAAGAACCTATCTCTTACGCACCAACAAAAAGTATGATCTCATCGTACTTGACGCATACTCTAAAACTTACGTGCCCTTTCATTTGTTGACGCGCGAGTTTTTCGAAATTATATGGTCACGGCTCAGCGAGCGAGGAGTTGTTGTTTCTAATCTGATTGCCTCCTTGGTAGGCGACACATCTGACATCTTCTGGGCAGAGTACAAAACTGTCTCCCAGATCTTTCCAAGACTATACGTGTTTCCTACCAGTGACTATGGAACTGGCTGGGTACAGAACGTCATCTTGGTCACATCCAAAGACTATCAAATGCTATCGAGAGAAGATTTAATAGAGCAGACTCAGAAAAGCGACAGAGTAAATTCAAGTGAGATGGCTGGTTACGTTTTGCACCTTTGGAACGGAGGAACACGGGTGGAAAACGTTCCAGTGCTCACTGATAACTTTGCGCCTGTTGAGGTGCTTCTAAACCCGGTGACCGGAAAACCATACGCTTTAGAATCCGAACATCAACTGGAAAGACCTGCCATTGTAGTTTGGTCTGAAAACTCTTCAATAGTGCTAGCTGTTCTGGTTGCCATTGCAATTGTTTGGCTCTTTTTTTGCAGCCCTGATTTTCGCAAACCCGCAAAGAATTGATCTTATGTCCACATTTAATCAGCGCATCTGCAAAGAGAAGAGGAAATGAGAAGAGCTTGAACTTGAATCTTCGATAGCTCTGCATCCTCTCTCTTAAGTAGCTCAAAGTATGCCCATCAAATCACCGTTCATTTACCTCTTTAGCTTAGGAAAAAGAATTTAACATGACTATGTGCCAAAGCGCACATGAACATTCAGCATACGCCATTAGCGCGCGCGCTAATACAGCTAGCTAGCTAAGTCTTTAGTACAACTTGAAATTATGTTTGTTGTAAAAAAAGAAAATGGGGTGATGTTGAAGATGTCTATCGTAAAAGAAGAATTGAGCACGACGTGGAATAATAAACCTTTCAAGGACCGTCAAGAAGTAAAGACTGAGATTCGTGATTGTACTCGGTTTGCTGGCATTTCTCAGTATGCTTGCTTCATATTCGCTGTGTTAGGCGTCATTGGTGATGTCGTAAACATAAGGCTTGGCTTGGAGTCAATGTCTTGGTTTCTGCTGGCTATAGTTGCTGGTCTGAATGCCATAATTGGTCATATGCACATGGTGGTTGCAAAGCATTTGTTTGGTATAGAAGCTGAAAGTAAAAAAGAATAGTGAACTCTTCGACTATCCTCTTCTTTTCTATTTTGCACAACAGGAAGACAGCCTTCTTTAATAGATAAACTACTATCTAAGATGTTTAATAGCTCTGTTTCTATTATGATGACAAGGCTAAGACTTCAGATATAATCTGTTTCTAATTCTATCACGATATGTCTAAAATCATGTATCTCCAATGGATTGATCACGTTAGAATCAGAGAAATGATTTCTCGAACTTTGATCACCTGTTTAAGAGTATTGAGGTAGGTGTGAAGTTTTATATGCTTTGGAATAGCAGATGTTTAACTATTATTTTAGGGAGGTGAAATTCTGGAGGATTGGAAGATAAAGATTGCAGTGCTGTGGCTCATTTACGGAGGGGCTAATTTGGTATCAGCGATTATAAGCGCTTTTGAGCCAGGTGTACTAAAGGAATTTCTGGAGAAAGGAACAATAGGAGGCGAGACATTAGGACCCGAAATGTTGCTTGTATTAGCAGTTTTCTTGTTGGTTCCATTGGTGATAGCTTTCTTACCACTGACTCTAAAGGATTCGACAAATCGCTGGACTAACATCATCTTGGGTATGGTCTTTGCTGTTTTCGGACTCATTGCTCCTGTTGAATATCTGGCAAAACAATCCGCTTATTCCGCTTATATCATACTGATTGCAATTGTCCAAGTTGTGGCTGCAGCATTGATTGTCTGGTACGCATGGAAGTCTAAACAGAAAGCATGAGACTTAGGCAGGGTCTTGAAGGATTGAATTACTTACTCTTCGCTTCTAGCCTCAAAACCCTTTAACAATGCAGCCAACATCCAAGACATCCACGCACATAGGGCGACTAAGCAAGTAACTATTGACAACAACAACCAAGATATTGACTCTATAACTACAACGGTGTTAATAGCATCGCTAATGACACCAACTGCAGCGAATACAAGACCTAGTATCCCAATAACGAAACCCGCATCACAATGGGCTTCACCAGCAGCAATTATTTCTTCAAGTTTCATCGAACACTTTCTCAACCTCATTGATTTCACCCCCTTAGAAATGAAAATGCGAATTCATGTATTGTACTTCAGTTCTTAAGACCTGTTGAAAAAACTTTGCTTTGCTGTTGAATGATTCACAAAAGTGTTAGATAGTTGATATCGGTAACTGTAAGAGGGAAACCGTGTCGCTTATACCAGAATTTGAATTAGGCGTATGGAACGCCTGGATTTTTATGGTTCCCTCTCTATTGCTTATGCTTTTCTCTTTTCGCCTGTTTATAGAAAAACGTGCACCAGCAACAAGTATGCGTCTGTCCAAGATTAAGCTGTCATTTTGCCTTTTTTCCAAGTTTATTTATTTTGCGGCCGTGATGTACTCTGTTTTCCTACCGCTAGAATTAGGTACGATATGGTTCTGCGTAGGACTTCCAATCACTCTAATAGGATTAGTCGGATACATTATAACTGTGGTGAATTGGGTTAACACCCCAACGGGTAAACTAGTTACCCGAGGACTCTATCGTTTTTCAAGACATCCTATGTATGTAACGGAAGTTTTACTTCTTTTGGGTGTAAGTGTAGCTTCGGCTTCATGGGTTTTCTTGCTTTTTCCCATCATAATTGGAGTTGGAGCAGTATATTTCATAAAGATGGAAGAAGCCCAGTGCATCGGACATTACGGTAAAGCCTATCGAGAATACATGGATAGGACTCCAAGATGGATAGGAATACCCAAATCGAAGAAAAATGATAATATGCTCCCTGCATAGGTTCTTTCGGTTCTATAATCTTACCAAACTTCTTACATTTTGAGGTTTCTAAGGCTTCATACACAGGGATAGGGACTTTAACATTATAACAATCAAGAGAAAAAAAGAGGAGTTTGAGTTTTTGTCTAGGTGTAAGGTTATTTGGCTCATTTTAGCATTTTCATTGCTTCTTCCATGCTGGATGCCAATTTCACTTCATATGTTTCATATGCACTCAATGCTACAGACGCTGGCTCCATGGCACATTTTTGAAAGGCATCTAAACTTGGGGCTTCGAACACCATCAGGCTCAGATGTTCATTATAGACATTCCATGATCCAAGCAGTTTAATTCCATGTTTCTTCAAAAATCCATCTAGCGCGCGCGATCATGATGAGACAAAGATGGATGACTATAAGATTGCTGAGATGTATCTCACACTAATGAATGATGAAAAGTCTGTAAGTAAAAACAAAACTGTAAGTAAAAATCTGAAAGTAAATAAGACAGACTCAGACTCTATTAGTCAATTTACGTGCGGTCGTAGTCTAGCCTGGACTAGGACATCAGCCTGCCACGCTGACGACCCGGGTTCAAATCCCGGCGACCGCACCAGCCATAATCCGCGCGCGTTGGAAATCGACTTTAAGGTATAGATTTCTTCTCTATTGTTTTGACGTTTGTTCATGTTAGAATGTGCCTAATCACTTGTCTTCAAGCTTTGCTCTTTTAATTAGAAGGTAGCCGTTTTGGCCTTTCCAAACTTTTTTTGCTTCTATGATTTTTATTTTCTTTTTGAAGAAGCGTGTGTCTAACACAAGCGTTTCGTATTCTCCTCCCTCGCCTACTGGCGAAACACCGTAGCGTCTGTTTAGCTCCATTAAGGCTTTAATGCTGGCTTCATCGATTTTTCTTCCTAGCCATTCTGTGTTGAAGCCATGGGCGTATGCTCCGGTTATAATGACCTTAAATTTGAGGTCCAATATTTCTTTTAATATTTCAATGGGGTTTTTGTTCCAGAGTGGTGTTATGCAATTAAGTTTTAGCTGTCTGCAAATTCTTTCTATTCTTGTTTTCTGGTAGTTTGAGGCTATGGCTCCGGAGACTATTCCTTCAACATCGAGTGTTTCAATTAGCCGTTTGAGGTCTTCAACTTCCTCCTCTTTGATGCCTGAAGTTTCAGCTTTTGCAAGGGGGATCTCTACAGCCTCTGCAAACAAGTCAATCAAGCGGATGTTCGGGTAGTGAAACATCCAGCTATCTTCTCTCTGAGGAAGCATACACACGAGATATTTCACCTCGTAGCCTCCCTTCAAAACCTGGTACAGTGCTAAGGTGGAATCCTTACCTCCAGAGGCTAAAACTGCAACGTGCATAACAGTTCCGCTTCCACCGTGTTTATCTGCAATTCACACCTTGCAGTTGTGGGCTATTCAAGAATTCTTGTTTTTGCTATGTTGAATAAGGCTTCTGTTTCTAATCGCCATTTTTCAAAGTTTTCAGGAGTTTCTGGATAGTTTTCATAATGAGCTTTAATTTCCTTCATCATGTTAACGGTGTGCCTAAGCCTATTCAAGAAATGCACTTTCTTTAATCCTTTGAAGACGCGTTTGGCAGTTTCGGTTATTTTCAGATGGAATTCTTGGCCTAAGCCGGCCTTCAAGACATCCTCCTCTGTGATGAGCTTACACTTCATTCCATAGTTTAGATCTTCGTTGCTGCATGATTGAATGAGCATGCGGAAAGCATCATGTGCAGCCTGTTTTTTCCCATAAGCTTCCATGTACCATCTATTGTAAGACCACATAGATTTTTGATCTGCGCGGCCTTCTTCTAGGGCTTTAGCTATTGTTTTTCCTGCGAGATAACCGCTCAGCATTGCTGGTCCCATGCCACCGCCATGAACTGGGTTCACTAGGCATGCGGCGTCGCCGACAACTATGATTCCATTGCCAACCATATTGTCTAAAGGTCTGCGTGTAGGATCATACCATGCGCCTCCGCTCAAAAGTAGGGATCCTTCAAAGAGGGGCTTGGTTAAAACATACTTGTAGAACTGATCCTTTGGGTTTGGAAACTTGCCGCACATGCGAATTCCCAGGCCAGTGTTTACCTTGGCTCCGCTCTTAGGGAAAATCCAAGTGTAGCCTCCAGGACTTATCTTTTGGTTCAAATAAAGTTCACAATAATTCGTACTCTCGGTTTCTTGCTTGAGTTCTCTTATTTCCCGATAAC
>CAZDZM010000015.1:5921-10526 GCA_964509945.1 uncultured Candidatus Bathyarchaeia archaeon | reverse complement strand
TCACAATAATTCGTACTCTCGGTTTCTTGCTTGAGTTCTCTTATTTCCCGATAACAAGCTTCAACGTCTTCATTTGCAACTTTCTTGTCTATACCTATCGCCGCGGGAAGCTTCCGCCTAACTACCGCTAAAAAACCGCTGGCGTCTACAACAACCTTGCCCCTTAATGCCAGGGTCTCATTAGTTTTAAGATTTTTAGTCGAAACTCCGGTTACAAAGCCTTTCTCAATTGTTGGCTCCAAACACCGAGTCGAATCAAAAAGAGCGGTGCCGCTGTCAATGGCTTTTCTCAAAAGCCATTGTACAAAAAGGCGCCTGTTCAATATATGGCCTATAAAATCTTTGTCTGAAATGGTGAAAACCGTCTCCAAGTTTGGCGAATAAATCTTTATACCCTCAATTCTTCTTTCCAGCTCGCCGCCCAATGGCTTTTCTAAGCCTAACTCTTTAAGGTGGTGCTCTCCTAGGGCGTCTCCGCAGATTTTTTCTCCAATCTCTTCTCTTCTGGTTCTCTCAATTAAGCATACTCTTAGGCCTTTTTCCGCAGCTGTTTTTGCAGCTAAACATCCTGCTACCCCAGCGCCAACGATGATTACGTCAAACTTCAAAGATTGATTCCTCCGCTTAATTGTTGATATATTCTATATACTTTGTTGTATAAGTAAACCTTTATAAATTATGAAGTGAAATCTTCCACACCAAGTGAGATTATGGACACGCAGTTAACGCTGAGCACTGAACTCCGCAAGCTTGTGGAAGAACGCTTAGAGCACACGCTCAAAGGAATAGAAGAGACTCTTAAACATATACTGGAAAAACAAGAGCTAAGCTTGGGAGATTTAAGAGAAGACATACAAAGCCTTGAGAAAAGCTTCAATCTATTGTCACAAAAATGGAATCTTGAAATGCTCTATACATTATTCCTGAAGAGCTCCATTGGCTTCAGTGCCTTGAAGAAAATTCTCGGTGTGAACTCCCGCACCTTGTCAGACAAGCTTAAAATGCTAAGAGAATATGGTTACATCGACAGAACTGTGGATACAGGCCCTCCGTTGAGAGTTGAATATGCTCTTACGGTAAAAGGGAAGAACACTGTACTTCTCGCACTGCCCTTACTATATTATTCAAGCTCCCTCTAAAGCAAAACTGCAATCAGACAAGCTCTGCAATATTGATTTTTATCCATGTTTTTTCATAGGAAGGGCTATTTCTGTTGTTTCCTTACTAGTTTCAAAGACCATACATGTGAGGGTCTTTTCTATCCCCTTAACAAGTCTCAACTTGTCAATAACGAATTTTCCTATGGAATCAACGTTTTCTGCTTTCAGCTTTATCAGTAGGTCCCAGTCTCCAGTGATTATGTGAACTTCTTGAACGTCTGGAAACTTGGCTATTTCTTTTGCTATAGCCCTCTGAGGAATTAACACATCGCTGTTCTTCGTTCTATAAGAAACAGAAGCCAAAATAAAAGCGGTCGTGCTACAATTGAGCTTTCGCGGATCCAAAATTGCTCTGTACTCTTTTATGATGCCTAGTTCTTCCATACGGTTTATTTTTGCGAAGACTGTTGTTATTGGAGAATCAATTTTTTTAGCGATCTGTCTGGCGGTGAGTTTGCAGTTTTCTTGAATCATCGTCAATATTGCTAAATCTTTATCGTCGAGCTTGGGCTCCATGTTTGTAATAATTACAATTATCTTACATAAAAGTCTTATCTTTTTGGAAAATAATATGAAGTTTTTTATAAAAAACTTATAGCCAAGGGCGCTACTTGTCTTTGCGTTAATGACATATGCATGTCATGAAAATTGGGTGAACGAGTACGAACGGGAAGCAATCAACAATCCAAGAAAGTCTAGCAGTTGCCAAAGTGCCACAGCCTTTGGAGCGCCTCTCAGAAAGCGAACTAGAAAGAAAAAGATGCGTTGGTAAGGTAGCGACTTATGTTTTAAAGTATTTTGCCTTCAACTTTGTAAATCGTGGGTTTGAATGGTTGCTTCCTGTAGTGTTTTCTAGGTCCACTGATCCCTTATGGCCTGATCCAGGCGCATCCATTGATAGACGGGTTGAAGTTGAGATTTATGGAGAAACTGTTAGGGCCACGTCAAGTATGATAGTTCATAAAATGGTTGCTTCCTCTCTGGTCTATCCTAAGCTGTTTACGTTGTCCCCTAACATAAGAATAGAAAAAGCGGAAAGGGCAAGGAGCGGAATGCATGCGTATGAATTTACACAATTGGATTTTGAAGTTAGAAACGCTACATCAAGAGAAATCAGAAGCTTTTTTGAAACGATAACCTGCGGATTAATAGGTAGCTTAAAGAAGGATCTAACAAAGGAGCTCCTTTATCTCAAAAGAAATAACACTCTGAAGGTTCCTGAAAGACCTTTCAAAGTCTTTGACAGCAGAACACTTGAAATTGAGTATGGAAGAAGCTGGGAAGACCAGCTGCTCGCCGAGAATGACGATCCAGTATGGGTTACAAATATTCCTAGGGAATTCTACGACTTTGAGGATTTCGAAGAAGGCAAGTGGGATAATTATGATCTGCTTTTGCCTAAATATGGAGAAGTATTATCCGGCTCTAGAAGGGAATGGGAATACGGCAAAATGGTTAGGAAAATCGATAGAGACCATGTCGATAAAGAAAACTATAGTTTACTGCTGAAGTTGGCGAAAGAGGGGAGACTTAAGCCTTCTGCTGGCGCGGGAGTTGGTGTGGAAAGGCTTGTTGGTTGGATAGTGGGGGCCAAACACATAGGAGAAGCGCAGCCTTTTCCTAAAATACCTGGAATAGTTTATGATTTGTAGAAGCCGTATTTTTCCGTTTTCCGCAAAGTTTATGACCAACTTGAGAAAATCAAAGATGGGACCGCGATAGCAAGTGCCAGAGAACGTAGAATATGACGTGGAAGCTCTGCTTCGAACAGTCTTAGATACTATGAAGAGTCTACAGTCTGCCGAAAATGTAACTTTTCCAAGTCCTGTGGAGCTCAGGCGAACTGCGGAACGCTATGGTGTTAGGACGGTTTATGGTAACTACAACTTTGTCTCGACGGTTAAAAACAGGAGCGCTTGGTTAACAGTAAATGTCGGAAGCCCAAGCGTGCTTCAACGTAGGCTAAATCAAAGGCAAAAAGAAATTCTGAGGGATGCTCCAAGAACCTTGGAACAAGTTCACAAATACTTGAAAAAAGCACCTGTCGCTTGTGTCGAAAGAACGATGGGCGATAACTCATGTTTCAACCCGAAATGTACACTTTATGTGTCTGTACATAGGAAAGAGATGCTACGCCTTGCTTACATGGTCGGGCAAACTCTTTTCCCCTATAAAGAAGGAGCCCCCGGCCCAGAGTTCTATCTGCTTTACGTGCCAGAGTGGCAGGAGAAGGACAGACAAATTCTTGTTTTCCCTGAGATAGGGGTTACCTACGTCCTTGGTTCAGACTATTATGGAGAGGCCAAAAAAGGCTTTTTGAGAATGGCCATGTGGGCTGCGAAGCGAGAGGGGATGCTGGGAATCCACGCAGGGGCCAAAATCGTAAAGGCAAAGGACGGGACTGGAAAAATTGAAAGGTATGGTATGATCTTGTTTGGGCTCAGTGCCACAGGCAAGACCACGCATGCCTGTCATAATCACGGCTTGTTAGAGGATGGGGAAGGCCAGGAGATCGTTCAAGACGACGTAGTTTTTCTCAGACCTGATGGTTCAGCACTTGGCAGCGAAAGAGGGTTTTATCTCAAAACAGGATATTTGGATCCGAAGGTGCAGCCGATAATTTTCAGAGCTGCAATAAGTCACAATACCATTTTCGAGAATGTAATGGTTGACCATCTTGGCGATGTGCACTTCGACGACATAACTTTGACGGAGAATGGAAGAGCTATAATACAGAGGGATGATCTGCAGGCGGACAGATCTGAAAGTGTGAATCTGCCGCCTTTAGGTGAGTTGGACGGGCTGATTATAATCTTCATCACTAGACGGAACACAGTGGTGCCTATAGCTTCAAAATTGACGTTGGAGCAGGCGGCTGCCGTCTTCATGTTGGGCGAATCAGTAGAAACTTCTGCCGGCGACCCCCGCAGAGCAGGCGAGTCGGTTCGAGAAGTTGGAACTAATCCTTTCATCATAGGTGACGAGGCATACGAAGGGAATTGGTTCTATAACTTCTTAAAAAGGCATAGCGGTAAAGTTCAATGTTACCTACTTAACACTGGCGGTGTTGGAGAGATTGTAGAAATGGTGGAGGGGGGCGACAAAATCTCCAGGCAGGTTTTACGGGTGGAGATTCCAGAGATGGCAGCGATTATAAGAGGGATTGTCAGAAATGCAATTGAGTGGAAAAGAGACCCTCATTTTGAAACAATGGTGCCTAAGAAAGTCAACGGCGTTCAAATGGTAAAATTTGAGTTGTCTAAGTATTACTCTCAAGAGCAAATCAACGTACATGTTGACAAATTGAAAAGGGAAAGAGTTGAGTGGCTTAGAAAATTCGAAGATTTAAACCCTGCCATAGTTGATGCAATAAAACCTTAGGCGATGCCAACGGCCAGGCAGGCTTACACTGATAGCAGAAGCCATTAGGTTTGCACGAGTGAGC
>CAZDZM010000015.1:0-5821 GCA_964509945.1 uncultured Candidatus Bathyarchaeia archaeon | reverse complement strand
GCACGAGTGAGCGTGATGAGCTTGATTAGCTTCAAGATCAAAATAGATCTGTTATTTTGATTAATGTTTCATAATAGTTAATATGTTCTTAGACAACATGGGAAACCAATTGAGCAAAAAAAGAGGGCGTCTTTAGAGTGATGAAAAAAGATGATGTTAAGAAATGTGCCGCATATGCTATTGACTTGACGAAGATTGACGGCGATGGCGCTTTTCCATGTCCAAAATGTGGAATAATAATATCTCCGGAAGACGAGTCAGAAGAAGTCTACAAGGTTGTTGAAACAAAAGTCAGGGATGACGAACTGATAGAATTAGTCTTAGTATGTGGCAACTGCAGGAGCACTATTAAGCTCACTGGTTTTCTATCTTTAGAGAGCATGCCTCGCGAATATTAGCGTTAGATTACTTTTCTTCTTCAAGTTTTCTGCTTATACCGATGAAAATCAACCATAAGATGCCGCCGTAGAATACGCCATTAAAAATCGAGCTTAGATAATGTGTATATCCTTCAATTGCTTCGCCGATATACGCGCAGAAGAAATCGCCTGGAAACATTGGATAAGGAATCAAAAGCGAGGCGGCTGTGAAAAGGGAAAAGAAGGCCACTAAGATTGGTAGGCCCTTCATTATTTGAATTTCACCTTGGTTGCAAGGGTTATTCACTTTATTGAATTATCGCATTTTGTAATAAATGTTATTGTTTATTCGTTCAACAAGGATACAGATCAGAAATTAAAATGGTAAGAAGAAACACAAGATGAAGATTGCTATTAAAGCAATTGTCAGCATTTTTCGGCTAGTAGATAAGCTGGAAACGTCGTCTAGTGGGCCGGGGTGTTTTGCCATGGACATGAAGAGCACCAGAAAGGCCATAAGCCAAAATTCAGTTCCCGCAACAAACAAGAATATTATTGACAGTATGCGCAGAACGTATCTGGTTTTTTCACCGGCGATTGATCTTGCCACGTGGCCTCCGTCAAGCATTGCAGTAGGCAACAAGTTAATCATTGTGACAACTATTCCTACCCAGCCAGCATAGGTTATGGGGTGAAGCAGCAAAATTTCGTTGGGCGGCTTAACCTGCGGGATTAAGTTTAGATTTGACATCAACTGCGCTAAGAGAAACCAGATTATCGGCATTTTTATCGTGGTGGAGCCTTCCAATGGCGGTGATGGAATCAACTGCGTTAAGCCTATTATGCTAACGACTATTGCTATTATGAAACCTGCAATGGGACCGTTTGCACCTATGTCGAACAAAGCGTCTCTGTTTGGCGGGAGAGACTTCTGCATTATGACTGCGCCGAGGGTTCCAAAGGGAGGTGGTCCTGGAACAAAATACGGCGGTGTGGCCTCCATTTTCTTTTTGTTTGCCGTTAACTTGTGACCCATCTCGTGGGTGCCGAGAACTGCTAAAATGGATACGGCGAAAGTCGCTCCGCTGACAAGAGGGTTAATCTCCACCTGTGGTGGAAGCATGAAGTATCCTGTGATGAACGTAGTTGCAATTGTTGCAAAGAATAAGATCCAGTTAATTCTAATTTTGCTGGGTTTCACTTGAGGTTTTGGAACTACCTTTAAAACTATTCGCCCGCCTGTTCTCCGGAGAAAGGCAATCAGATTCATTGTTTCCAAGTTTTTCAGTAATCTGAGGAAGGCTTGTTTGGTCTCTTGAGGCTGTTTCAGATAGTATGTTGGGACGCCATGTTCCATCAAAGCTTCTTCCACTTGGAATTCTGTAGTAACATTTTGAGTTATTTTTTCAAAATCACTTTGCTGTAAGAAGGGGGTCGGCGCTGTTTCGCTTGGAACATCACTCATACTATGGTTTCCTCTGGTTTTTTGTAAAGATTACCTTGAAGTAGAAAAGGGTATTGGCTTCTTTTTAAGGATTTGAACTAGCGCGCGCGGACTAATAAAGGGTTTTTCAGAATTAGACTCCAATTTATTCCTAATAGGCGCGCGCACCAATTATGACTTGAACTCCATGATTATCATTCCCTTCATGCAGTCTGTCTTCTGGGTTTGGTAACCTAGCCCGTTTATTGCGCCTTCTATGAACTTGACGAGCAGCTCTGTGGCTTCGGCTGTGAGCGTGATTGAGACGCACCAAAGCTTAACCGTGTTTCCTTCCTGTTTGGCTTCAACTTCGTTTAGGTCCCACCTTGTTGCTTCGAGAAAGCTTTTTAGGGCTTGAATTGGATTTTCGAACTTTTCTTTTAGGTATTTTCCGTACAGTTTTCCGCTTTCGTACCATTTTGCGAGGAGCTGCTCTTTTTGAGCCTTGTAAGCGTTTTCAACCATGTAGTTGAAGACGTCTTGGGGTACGAGGGCTCCGCCCAAAACTTTCTGGGCATGGATAACCTCTAGGATTTCTGTTGCTTTTTCTGGGCTGTAGCCTAGGCTGTCCGCCCTAACGGCTTGTTTCAGCGTTTCCTCAACAAACTTGCTTGTGGACTCACCTCTCTTCCTAGAGGCTTTCATGACGCCTTCAAGGAGTTCTTCCGGAACGTAAACAAACCTTTTACCCTTGTTCTTGGACATCTGCTTCCTTCCTAAAGGCTTCCAAACGTATCGTCCCTCTGGAAACTTCTTTGCTGGCGGTTTTGTAGCCTAAAGTTTCTAGGGCTCCCTCTAGGAAGGATGTGAATAGAACTGTGTAGGACTCCGTGAATCTTGGGCTTATCATGCGAACAGAAACTCCCTTTCCCTTTTTTTCTATGGCTAACTCGGGGACATTCCACGTGAAGGTTTCCAAATCTTTTTTGAAGGCTGCAAACGGATCTTGAACCTCGCCTGCGACGTACCGTTTTGCAAGCCAAACACCCGCTTCAAACCAGCTTTTTAAGGCTTGAGTCTTCGCCTTCTGGTAGACTAGCTCAGCCATCCCGTACCATAGGCTTTCCAGCCCCAAGATGAAGCCTGCCTCCCTTGCAGCCTTTAGGATAGTTCTTTCCTCAACAACCCTCCTAAGGTTTACACCAGTCGCTTCAGCTTCTATGGCTAACTCGAAAACTTCATTAACCGTGTCATATAGGCTGTAGCCCCTCTGCTTGGCTATCTCGCTCAAGCGGTCAATTAGATCCTCCCTAGCCACGAAGGTTTTTCTTCTAACCTTGCCCGTCTTCAACTTTTCACCATTTCATGCACATTTTCGGGCCTTCATCCGCGCTTCTCAAATTCGTTGGGGGACAAATGAGAGGTGTCTAACCCTTTCCTGAAGGCATGGCTTAGCGCGCGACAGGCTTCGCTTTGTAGTCCTTAGCCTTCGCGAACCCCGTAATGACCTTCTGGGTCCCCTCAAAGGTTTCAGTCCCCTCTAAACTTTTCAACCATTCGGAATCCTCAAGGAGTTTCTTGATGACCTCAGACTTGACAGCAGGCATTGTCCTTATCCTCGGAGCCAAGCCACTATGACGGTGAGTTTTTGCCTTTCTATCTTTCTCACCCTTGACACCTATTGTGTTAGAGGGTTCCATATATAAAATTTTGGTGGAGTGAACTATCGTGCGCGTTAAATTCATCATGTGACAATGCAATTCACGCTTGAAACTGAAAAAAAGTGGGGTTTTTGGCTCTCGTGGAGCCCGTGTGGTTTGTTTAGCCTGCTATTTTTCTGCGTATTGTCAAGACCGCGTAGATTGCGGCTAAGGCTGCTATCAGTGCCAGAATTATGGCACCCCAGAGCAAACCGCTTAATCCGTTTGCGGCTGATGTGGCGTTGTCTGCGGCTGATTTGGCGCTGTTTGCGGCTGATGTGGCACTGTCTGCGGCTGATTTGGCGCTGTCTGCGGCTGATTTGGCGCTGTCTGCCGATGATTTGGCAGCTGAAATGTCAGCCTTGACTGTGCCAATATCAGTTTTTATTGTTGCTATGTTTCCGTCTATGGAAGTTACAGTCCCGCTGATTGTGCCTAGGTTCGTCTTGATTGTGGCTGTGTCGCCGCTTAAGGATTCAACCTTGAGGCCTATGTCGCTCAAGCTGGTTGTGATGCTTCCAACGCTTGTGCTTAGAGTGGCTACGTCGCCGTCAAGGGCTACAAGCTTTGCGTCAAGGTCACCAAGCTTAGTCAGTATTTCGTCGTAAGACATTGCTGCAACCGTGAAGCGGCCAGTGTCCTCTACTTCATCGCCTTCCATCGTGTAGGTTGCTGTCCAGTTCCAGTCTCCCAGCAAGGCGTCGCTTGGCAACGTGAAGGTTGCGTTCGTGTAGGCCACAACATATGTGTCGTCGATTTCTTCTGGTACGAGTAGTAGTGTATCAAATGGGTAGCCAGATCCATCTTGTATTTCAAGTTCTATGTTAGATTCAAACACTACTGAGCTGTTAACGTAGAAGCTTACAGTTTCTCCTTGTCGGTACACCGATCCACGGCGAGGTGCAATGACGGTTACCTTCTCACGGACGGTGAATGTTTCTTGAGCTTTTAACCCTTCCTCGTCCTCAGCCTTGATTACGTGGTCGCCCATTGTAGCATCTTCTGGAATAGTGACTGTCTCGGTGAAGTTGCCGTCAGAGTCTGTGCTTACGTCTTCAGCTAAAACTTCCAAGTCGAAGTATATTGTGACAGTGCTGTCTGCCGTGAACCAAGAACCTGTTACATCCACGTCTATTCCTTGAAGCCCAGAGTCCGGATCCAGCGCTATTTCAGCTGTGGGGGTAAGTTCGAACTCTGCAGTAGCCCAAACGTCTTCAGCGTCAATCGCAGTTACTATGTAAAAGCCCTTTTCGGCTGATGGTACCGTAAAGGATGTTGAGAAGTCGCCATTTGAGTCTGTTGCTACCCCGCTTCTAACTTTCTGGTAGAAGCCTGCTGGATACACGTCAGTGCCGAAGTATATGTCCACTGTGCTGCTGTGAGTGAAGCCTCTGCCTTCAATGTCTACAGTTGAGCCTTTACTTCCCTCAGTTGGATCTAAAAGAATGTACAAATGCGAAACTGTGAACAATGCAGTAGCATTATTACCATCTGTGTCCGTTGCATTAACAGTGTAATCGCCATCGTCCACGTCTGGAACCGTAAAGGTTTTAGTGAAGGAACCAAGAACGCTCGAAGTAGTTGTGGTAACGTTCTTTGTCCAGCTTGCATTCCAGAAGGTGATCCTAACGTCTAATTCTTCACCGAAGCCTGTGCCTGTAACCGCTACAGTGTCATCTGGCATACCAACATCAGGGGATAGTTCAATCTCAGGCTCAACAGTGTACGTTGTTGAGTTTATTTCAACAGCCTCAATATCCTTTACAACGACAGCGTGATCTCCGGCAACGGCTTCAGGCACTGTGAAATTGAACTCATAGTATTTTGTTGGTTTTGAATATGTGGAGCCAAGCAAGCCGTTTGCGTCAGTTGAGTCCCAAGCGTGAACTTCATCCCAGTATATCTCAATTTTGCCACCGGGCGTAGTGGCTGTGCCATTAACCTTCACCTCTTCTCCTACAGGGCCCGCCGCGTAAGGAGACTCTGTATCCCAAACCTCTGGTGCTGCTATTGGACTTGCACTTGCCCGCGGCACCATCGCTATGACTAGTGACAGCATCAGAATAGCCATGATTAGCGTTATGTATGCTTTCTTTCGATACTCCATTTTTCTTACTCCTTTATTTTAGGTTTGCACCACAGTTCTAATTCAAATAAGATATTTATCCTTTCTGTAAACATTCTCTAACGCGCATTAGGAACTGTACACATTTTCAACATGCTCTAACAATTTGTACAAATAAAACTTGTATATTAACCGTTTTTCAGAGCACCTAACCTAGCTCTTGAACTTTAGAACTATCATACCCTTCAGGCAGTCTCTCTTTTCCGTTTTGTAA
>CAZDZM010000014.1:0-24244 GCA_964509945.1 uncultured Candidatus Bathyarchaeia archaeon | reverse complement strand
CCTTGGAATTCGCTCAGAAAAGACGCTGCAGCGATTAGAATCAACGCTACGATGATGTCAATTATTCCGCCGATGAGTGAAACAATAAATCCAGCTATTGCTCTTTTCACAGGTTTAACTTCTGTCACAAAAGTTCCCTCAACATCCTATTAGTATAAGCCTTCAAATATAAAAAACATCTTTATACAAAAACCCGTATCAGGTTTCCACTCAAAATTTTAATGCACATGAGGGAGATTGGAAATGCAAGTCAAGCGTGAAGATCAACGGCAGAAGATGTTCTGTATGTAATGGCCTGACAAAGGCTGTCTTGCTTTTCGATACAAAATGAGTTCACATACATTTAGGCGCCGCTGATTCTGCTTTCCCGCTTAGGAAGTTTATTGCTTGAAGCATTGATTTTGCGAGGCCTAATAAGCTGAAAAGCATCGATATTGTCATAAACAAGCGAAGGTCAACAATTAGATTCAAGTTTTTAAAATTTGTGCTGAGCAATCCTTCGTTCAACGTTAGGAGCAAGTAAAGAACGACGAACAGAGATTTTGCGGTGTCAAAAAAATAGTGGAAAATCGTACCTGAGGTAAGTTCTCCAAGGATCATTAAGATAATATAGGCCATGACAAAGGCTTCAATCATCAGCTGAAAACCGGGCACAATTTCAGATATTGGCGCTAGGAACTGCGTTAGAAAGTAATATACTGCGTAGAATAGGACCCCTTTTATGGTTGCCTTAAAAACTTTGAACGTGATTTCTCGCAGAGTCTTCTTGAAGTCTTTCTGTTCATCAACCATAAGGAATCACCAGCGGTTCGCAATCAAGAAAAGGCGTTAAGAGGTAGACCTCGAAGCGTCCACTTGAAGTAATTCTGGCGCTTTGAACGTACAACTCGAATTGTCCATTGTAAGATGAAAACCGCAAAACTTCAAACGCTGCTTGATTCTCTCCCAAAAGCACACCAGCTTCGTTATAAATTTTCAATTGAATTTCTCCAGTTAGGTCAAAGGATGCGTGATTTTCAAAGCTTAGTGGAACGGTGACTATCTGATGGGTCAAATTGAACCCTGAATATTCTGGTTCTCCTAACATGAAATTGTAGAACGGGGCACCCCATGGGAGAGAAAAGTTTGTTGAAGCTTCCACGGGGAATACTTCTGCAAATCTCATTCCAACGGACGTTGCAATCCTTAGCTCGCTGTCGTTGAACAAGTATTGCTGCCCCCCCTCTAGTGAACCATCGAGGTTTAAGGTCACGTTGTGAACGATTGTCACATTCTCGCCCTTTGGTATAACTGGTGTAAGGGTGAATCCTTTCGTGATAAAGGCGCCTTCTGAGTCTGAGAATTCCGTCGTTATGTTGAAGGAGTCTATGCTGTAATAGCCATTGTTATCGATGTATATTGGCAAAGAAAAGAGTATTCCATGATTTGGACTCACGCTAAATCTAGCCTCGCCAAAGTCGAACTGCAAATCCTTGATAGAATATACTGCAGAAACAGCGAAAGCAATCAGAAATATCCAAAAAAACATGGTGGCTATGCCTATCATACGAATCGATACGTTCATTGCCGTCCCTTTCGTGATTAACTTTGCGTGCGCCTTTTAAGAGCTAGATTGTGTTGGTTGCGGCTGTGATTGTGGCTGCTCAATTTCCTCTAGGGGCATTACTACAAACTCTGGCTCTGCAGATTTGGCTTCCGGCTTTTCTTCTTTTGCAGGCTCAACCTTCTTTGGAACGGCAGTTTCGACTTTTGGAGCATTAGCGATTATTGTTACTCCTCTTATGGTTATTAGCGAACCTATCCAACCCATTACGCCCAGGTACATTATGCGTATACAAGTCGCAATCAGAGGAGCCAAAGCTTCGCCAAAGGTTTGAACTAAATTCTCAGTTGCGATTATTTCTAGACTTGCTGTCAAGAATCCATAGGCGCTTATGAAGGTGAACACTAGCAAGGCTATGCCTATCGCTAATACTGTGAATCCTGAAAGGGCAATTTTATCTCTAAGATTTTTGAACATTAGCCTAGACCTTGTCTTATTGGATGTTAAAATTTAATATTAAATCTTCTGACACACGAAACAAAATCTAAACTCCCTATCAAAAATCAGACACAAAAATAAGGGGAACAATATGGTTAAACTTGTTTTACGCGGCGCAGAGCTATAGTAACCAATTTTAGCCTAAGATTCCTCCAAAGGTTAAAAATGAAAAGAAACTCTAAATTCCTAGCTTCTGGTAAATCCTCTGTTTAGTTTCTTCAACCTTCTTAGCAACGTCCATGAAAAGGTTGTTCCCATGCGAATCAATAGCGACAGCCAACGGACCGAAGTCATCTACTTCGAAAATCCACATGGCTTCGGGCATGCCTAAGTCGAACCATTCAACACCTTTGATGTCCCTTATTGCCTTAGCTGCCAATACTGCAGCTCCTCCGGTGAAAGCGCCGTAAACCGCACCATACTTTGCCATGGCATCCGTAGTCTTCTTTCCCATTCCACCCTTGCCAATCACAACCCTGACTTTGAAGTTCTTGATGAATTCATCTTCGAAAATGTCCATTCTAGTGCTTGTTGTGGGACCAGCGGCCACAGCGACCCACTTATCTTTTTCTTTGCCTACTACAGGACCACAGTGAAAAACTGCTAGGCCTTCAAGGCTTATGGGAAGGGATTTTCCCTCGTTGAAGTATTCTAAGGCTCTCCTATGGGCTTGATCTCGCGCAGTCACTATGGTTCCAGTTATGTAAATGACATCGTTTACTTTGAGTTTGCGGATTTCCTCTTCGGAGATCGGGGTTTTAAGTTTGTAGGTTGCCATACTCTTCACCTCATGATTTTATTTTATGCGTTAAATATTCAACGGTTCCGTCTGCGCTGATTCTTGCAGCGGCTCTTCTGGAAGCCCAGCAGTTAAAAGCAATCGCTGCGGGGAGAGACGCAGGATGCCTATATGCGTAATCTATGTGGACACCTAAAACTGTCGTTTTTCCTCCAAGTCCCATGGGCCCGATGCCGGTCATGTTCACGGCTTCGAAAATTTCTTTTTCAATTTTGGCGATTTCCGGATCTGAATTCTGCTCATCCAGAGGTTTTAGTAATGCCTTTTTAGCCAGTTTCATTGATATGTCTGCCCCACCCCCGATGGCGATGCCTAGAATTGTTGGCGGACAAGGTTGAGCTCCCGCTTTTATCACAGCGTCAACAACGAACTTTTTCAGTCCCTTCATTCCTTCACCTGGCACAAGCATTCCTGTTAAACCGACATTTTCGGAGCCTCCGCCCTTTGTCATGACAGTCAGTTCTAGACTGTCGCCGGATACGATTTCCCAGTTCAAGTAGGGTATTAACCGTCCAGTGTTATCGCCGCTGTTTTTCTGAGTGAAGGGGTCAACCGCATTCGGTCTAAGAGGCACTTCCTTCGTAGCCCTTTGCGTCGCTTTTACGAGGGCTTCTTCAATTCTATCTAGATTCTTTACTTGAGAGCTGGCTTTAGCATAAAATATTATTGTTCCAGTGTCTTGGCATACTGGTGCCTGATATCTTTCAGCCAGTTCAATATTATCCAAGATGGCCTTAAGCTGCGTTTTTCCCGTAGCGCTTGTTTCTTCCTCATAGGCTTTTTTCAGGGCTTCTTTAACATCTTTAGGCAAGTAAATAACAGCTTGCTTTAGAATATTAAAAGCGACTTCTTCCACAATTTTTGCCATTTCCAAATTTACTACCTCTTTCTTTTAGGTCGATTTTATAAGAAAGCGTCATGTATTTATGACTTATCTTTCCTTGGAAGTAAAGCTTAAGGAAGCCCTTTCAATTTTCACTTTAACCCATCTCTCCATGGGCTAAACGTTCTTGTGCTTCGCGTGTTTTAAATATGGCTTGCCTTTAACTGTTTCTCTGATTGAGTGAAAGAGCTGTATAGCCTATGTCAGAAGAACCGGAGAAAGAGTATGAGCCAGGCAAAAAGAAGTACGAGTTTTTAGAAGATCTACCAGGAATTGGCCCTGCTACCGCTCAGAAACTGCGGGAGTTAGGCTATCATACCGTTGAGTCTTTAGCTATGGCTACAGCCCGCGAACTGGAACCTGTGGGTATAAGTGAAAAGAAGGCTTTTCAAATTATTGAGGCTGCCCGTTCTTCCATTGGAATTTCCTTTGTCCGGGCTGATGAGCTTCTTAAGATGCGTCAGAGTGTTTTGCGTTTAACAACGGGGAGCAAAGCTTTAGATAGGATCCTTGACGGCGGCATTGAAACACAGACCATAACAGAGTTTTATGGAGAGTATGGTACCGGGAAAAGTCAAATTTGCCACCAGTTGTGCGTAAATGTCCAGTTGCCTCCTGAACGTGGCGGACTTAACGGTGCTGCACTATACGTTGACACCGAGAACACTTTCAGGACTGAACGGATTGTGCAGATGGCTAGGCATTTGGGTCTTGACCCTGAGCAGGTTGTCAAGAACATTATTTACGCTGAAGCTTACACTTCGGACCATCAAATGTTTCTTTTGGATAACGCTGATGAAGTAATTAAAACGAATAATGTGAAGCTGATTGTTGTTGACTCTTTGACAGCACATTTTAGAAGCGAATATCTTGGACGAGAGATGCTTGCGCCTAGACAGCAGAAGCTCAACAAGCACATGCACAAGCTTATCGGTTTAGCTAGGGCTTTCAATGCCGTGGCTGTCGTTACGAATCAGGTTATGGCCAAGCCTGACGTGTTTTTCGGTGACGCTACTCACCCCATCGGCGGTCACATAGTGGGTCACACAAGCCACACACGTCTTTACTTGCGCAGAGCGGCGCATGGCCCTGTACGAATCGCCCGTCTAGTTTCAAGTCCATATTTGCCTGAAGGAGAGGAAATACTTAAAATAACTGAGAACGGTATAGAGGACGTTTCCGAGGAGGAGAAAACTAAACCTCGTGGTCGTTGAAGATGCCTATTCCACAAGCCTTAGTTACACGGTATTTCCAGCTTCTGGTTAATAGGCAATTCACTGAAGCAGAAAGAGAGCTGGAAAGGCTAAAGCAGAAAATGCAGAAGACGGAGTGGAATCGGGGCTATTTCAGGGCTTTATATGGCATGTACCTTTCGCGCAAAAACAATGGCGATGCATACGCCCTGTTTTCAAAACTGGACTTAAACGATAAAGCAGCTTTGCATGCTTATAGGCGTGAGTTTATGGAGCATGTGAGAAATGGGCTTCATGGAGATTTCGACCGAGGGTTCTTCTCAGCTTGGGCAGATTGCATGCGTGTGCTCAGCCGGGTGATTGTCCCGAGTCCTCTAAACGCTGACGGTTCAGTCGCTGACAAGAATAGGATAGAAACTCTGAAGAACGACAAAAGCCAGGCAACCATTGAGAATTTCTTGGAAAAAGACAATAAATAGACTTCTACTGCAGCAACGGCGGCGGCCCCGCCAAGATTGAGTAAAACAAAATCCAGAAGACTATCCATGAGATGAAGTATATGCCTATGCCCATGGTCAAAAGTTTTTGCGGCTTTTCCACTTTAGCCAAGAATTTAGCTTTTATAATGTAGTAAGATACCAAATAAACAAGCAAGGCTAGGGATAAACCGTTCATAAACTTGTTGAAGTATAGGGAAGCGTCTGGACTTATTACTCCTGTTGCCCACCCGAAACCTGTGCATACAAGAGCTGCAATAATGCCCAAACCCAACCTAAGCCAATATATCTTTTCCACCGGTTTCATTGCTCTTCAATCCTTCCAACTTATATCATGAATCCAAATTTAAAGTTGCCTATTATACCCTGCTTTTGTCAATCATGAATCATTTTCACTTCCTTGCGAATCCAAACCTATTCAAGCGCGCGCTAAATGAAACTCTTGGGTGGGAAGCAGCGAAGAAATCACTCAATTTTAGGATGCCTATTTATAGGCTTTGAAATTACTAGATTTTAGAATGATGTGAAGAATATTGCGAAAGAAGGAATTCACAAGTTTTGACACAGTTGCTGTTGTTAAAGAACTGAGGGGTGCAGTAGTGGGTTCTCGCGTTAATAACGTTTACCAGTTAGGCCCGAAAACTTTGCTTTTGAAACTGCACAAGGCAGATGAGCCGCCCATTAGGCTGATTGTAGAAGCTGGTAGACGACTGCACTTAACAAGTTATGTTTTAGAAAAGCCGCTTGTGCCGCCTGCCTTTTGCATGGCTTTGCGAAAGTACTTGCGAGGCGGCTGGTTAGCCGATATGGAGCAGTACGAGTTTGAAAGAATCGTTACGTTCCGTTTCAAAACTAAGCTGGGCATGACAAGGCTTATTCTGGAGATTTTCGGCGAAGGCAACATAATTCTAGTAAACGAAAGAGGCGAGATTTTGCAGGCTTTAGCATACAAGCGCATGCGAGATCGCAATATTGTCCGTAACGAAATTTTTCAGTTCCCTCCTTCGAGCGGAAAAAACCCCTTCAAAGTTAATGGAGAAGAACTGGCTGAAGCCATGGAAAACCTTGGCGATGTTGAAGTTGTCAGAGGTCTCACGCGTTTTCTGAGCATCGGCGGAGTTTACGCTGAAGAAATTCTGATAAAGGCTAACATTGACAAAGTCAAGCACTGTAACGCCTTAAGCGATTTTGAAGTTAACGCCATTTTCGACAGCCTCCAAAGCTTACTTTTGCTCATTACAGATGGTAAACTGGAACCCTGCATCATTTTAGACCAAGACCGCGATTTTGTTGATGTCGCACCCTTTAGGCTTAAACGGTACGAAGCCTTCGAAAGTCAGCCGTACAGCAGTTTTAATGAAGCCCTAGACGAATTCTATGCCAGAATTATAGCCGTTGAGAAAGTAACCACCGGAATAAAAGTCAACGAGCTAAAACGCGAGGTAGAAAGACTAAAACGAATGGTTGCCGAACAAGAGAAAATTATAATGGACGCCCAAAGCAGAGCAGAGTACGATAGACGCACTGGAGACACCATTTATGCACACGCTAACGAACTCCAAGCGTTATTAGATAAATTCTTGAAAGCCAAGGAAGAGGGAAAGGACTGGAACAGCATTGTTTCCGAAGTCTCAGTCGAGAAAAAGGCTGGCTTGAAACCTAGCGTGTTCTTCGAGTCGTTTGACTCTAACTGCTTTGTGGTCAATGTCAGGTTAAAAGATTTACGGTTCAGTTTAAACCTGCATAAAACATTGTTTGAAAACGCCGCAGGATTTTATGAACGAAGCAAACGCGCCAAGCAAAAAATAGCTGGTGCTAAGATAGCTCTGGAAGGGACTCGCAAGAAATTAGTTGAAGCTGAAACAAAAATAGAGGAAGCTGCAACCCTAGAACGCGCTAAACCATCTGAAGCCATGGAAGCGCTCGCAAAACAAAAAGTGAGAAGCAAGGAGTGGTTCGAAAAATTCCGGTGGTTCACCTCTTCTAATGGGTTGCTCGTTGTCGCGGGCAAAGATGCTGTCAGCAACGAAGTTCTAATCAAGAAATATACTGAACCAAACGATATCGTCTTCCATACTGATATTACTGGCGCCCCATTCGTTGTCATCAAAACTCAAGATAAGCAACCCGGCGAACGGTGCTTGCATGAAGCGGGCGAGTTCGCCGCAGCCTTTTCTAGAGGGTGGCGAGAAAACTTCGGAACCGCAGATGTCTACTGGGTAAAGCCAGAACAGCTAAGCAAAAGTGGGCCTTCAGGCGAGTATGTGCCCCATGGAGCGTTCTTTGTGCGCGGAAAAAGAAACTGGATACGTAACGTGCCGCTTAAAGTGGCCGTTGGCGTAATAGAGGAAGAAAATGGTGAGATAAAATTTGTCGGCGGCCCTGTAGAAACCGTGAAAGCGAGGACAAGAATCTACGTTACAATTGCCCCAGGGGACACAGCAGGCAAAGAGCTGTTCAGAGAGGTCCTAAGAACTTTGACCGCAAGAATGCCAAAGCCACAACGCGAAAAAATCCAAAAAGCTTCTGTTGAAGCAATAAGAGAGCTTATCCCCTACACCAAAGGTAGGATCACTGAAAAGATGACCTGAAACGCTAACATTATTAATGCTTAAAACAAAATAAGGGGCTATTAATATTTGAAGTCAATTGGGAATTCATTATAGAAACTGGACGGGCTATCTTATTGGTTGCTTCACAAGCTAAAAATGGCAATAAAGGGTTATAGCTTTGAAGATCAAAATAGCCCCTTATAAAAGGTGAGCTTATCATGTTAGTTGCTGGCGTTGACGACGCTGGTCGAGGATGCGTAATTGGCCCATTAGTCATTGCAGGCGTTCTTATGAAAGAAGGAGACCTTCCAAAGCTTACGCAGTTAGGAGTTAAAGATTCAAAACTCCTATTGCCGTCGAGACGGAAAGCATTGGCTGTTGACATTAAGCGTCTAGCAGAAAAATGCGTTGTCATAGAGTTGTCGCCAAAAGAGATTGACGCTGTCGTTGAAGGCGGTAAAAAACTTCATAGACTGAACAGGCTTGAGGCAAAAACCATGGCAAAAGTTATAGAAAGCCTCAACCCAGACATTGCTTATGTGGATGCTTCAGATGTTTTGGAAGATCGCTTCAAACAGCATATCTTGGAAAGCCTACCCTTCAAGGTGGAAATAATTTCCGAGCACAAGGCTGACAGAAATTATCCCATAGTTTCTGCAGCCTCAATAATCGCAAAGGTGGAAAGAGATAACGAAATAGCAGAACTAGCCAACAAGTATGGTGATTTCGGCAGTGGCTATCCCACAGATCCAAAAACCATAAGCTTCCTCAAACAGTGCCTAGAGGATTTCGGCGAATACCCGGCCTTCGTTAGAAAATCTTGGAAACCAGCGAAGAAAGCTAGAAGCGAAAAAGGTACTTTTCAAAAAAGGCTTATTTAACGTTTGCAATCAAGTCTTCGGGAGTTCTAATTTTAGACAATGCTCCCTCACAGATGCAAAGTATATCTTTGTTTGGCGGTTTCCGTCCATCTGTAATGAGGACCGGATGCGCTCCAACAACTTTACTGACACTTAAGATTTCATCCACCCGCTTATCTAATTTCGGCTCTTTGTCCGTCGCGACACCGCCGACGATTACTGCTTTTTCTTCCGGGACACCTATAACAAAATCGAAAGGCGCCTTTTTGACAGGAACAATGTCGCACGCGATAAATTTTCTAAAAATCTTTAGAAGGAGCGTATTCCCAGAAATTGCTTGTTTAGCCTTTACTAGGAAGCATCGACGTTGACCACCTAGTTTACCAAAGACGTTTATCGGCTTTGCCACAGGAAGCCCCAATGCTTTCACTAATTTATACGCAGAAATTACAGAAGCCTTCGCCATACCCCTTTCATAACCATAAAGAGTTCTCCGAGATATGCTCGCGGTCTCTGCAACTTTGCCAATAGAGTACCCTAACTCTTGCCTTCGTCTTCTGATGACTTCCCCATCAATTTCAACGTAATAACCTCCAGGACCAGCATGAATCAGCGGAAACGCTCCACGAAAAACAATGTTTTCAAAAGTTTTTGAAGTAACCACGGAAACGGCATATCTTGAATATACAGTGTCGTCTTCCAATGGTTTTTCGCGAGTCTTTCTGCTTATTAACAACGAAGCAGCCGAAACATGTTCAGCTATGGCTTCAAGCTCCAGTGCATCGCTTAGACAAAAAGTATCTATGTCTGAGTGGAGCTTTACTAGAATTGTGATTATATCTTTTTTTGCCGCAAAATCAAAGCAGCTCGGGCGTGAGCAACATTTTTGCGAAACTTGAAAACCAGCTTCCTTCAATGCCTCTTCGGCAGCTCTTGCGTTCTCTGTCTCACTGTAATTCATTTGCTGCTCACATGAAGTATCCAGTGCATTGGAAAATATAAACAGTATGATCAGTTTGACTGGTAGGCGCGCATTACCGTTGAGCCACTATCATGACATGAGCCTTATCATAAGGTTCTAAATTTACAACCTCCCTAATGTCGAAATCACGATTTTCCAAAACTCTAATTTCATGTTGGTATACTTCGGTAGGTTCCTTTGTCACGTCTATGCTCTGGGCCTTTACAGTAAGCATTATCCACCCAGACTTTTTCAAAAACAGGTCAGCGTTGTCTGCTAGAATCTTGGCTTGTTCCGGCTGAGCTATGTCACAGTAAATGTCATCAACTTTTCTGCGAATAAAAATAGCATATTTCTCAGGAAAGCGTGCATCTTCAAGAAAGGGCGACATGTTGCCTCTGTGAGCACAAACGTTGTTGATAAGCTCCCTCATGCTCCTTGAAGCAAATTCTACACAGTAGACGTGGCCTTTCTCCCCTACGATGTCTGAAACGTGGCTTGCTGTTGTTCCAGAAGCAGCGCCAATATAAAGCACCTGATGACTAGGCCTTATTGGAACAATTTTCAAGTTTTTCAATATGGCCGCCGCCAACTTACTTCTGAAAGCATCCCAAACACGATATTCAACTCCTTCAAGGAGGACAAGCCTCTCGCCATAAACGTTTCTTCCCGGCGATAGGTTTTGAGTGGCCAGCCTCTGAGCTCCATCCTCGAGTATCACTTGATAGATTCCGGTGAACCGTGGATGCGGCTTAACTTTTGCTTGCATGCCTTTTCTTTCTCCACTTCTTCTCGTGCTTGAGCTTCCTTTCTGGAACTTTAGGCGGCTCACTGTATTTTTCACGAATCTCTTCAATTCTCTTCTCCAAATCAGCCTTCAACTCGTCGCCGATGTATCTGTCTCCGAAAGCGTCAGCTCTCGCCGCTATTGCTAGCTTTCCAGCCAGGGCTCTCGCAATTTTTCCTCTCTGCCATTTCTTGGCTTCGTGCAAGAGGGTGTGCTGAAAAATTATTCCATGTTTCGGCGGCCTTGCTCCAATTTTCAGCGAACGAAACAAGGCTTTCTCTGCCCCTAAAACCTGAATTGTGCTTGCTGGTCTTCTAGCCAGATTTGCTAAGCCTCCTGAAATAGCTATCAACCGCGCTCCCAAAAGGGAGCCGACAATAGCTTTTGTGTTAGGTGCAACTTCTTCCATGCCTTTGTCCAAATAGCTTTCCAGCGTCTGCCTTAACTCGTATAGGCTGGCAACGTTTTTGCATAAAGCCTGAATTTGCTTTAAATCAGCTTCCCCTATATCTGCACCCATTGACGTTTCAGCAACTTTAGCTATTCCTTCCGCCTTCGATTCTGGGACATCTTCTTTTTCAAGCCTTTTGAGAGTGAAGCCATCTCTGACTCCGAGGTTCAGAACTAAACGCACATATGTTTCATGCTTTTCAACCAGCCGGTCAAGTTCTGGGAAGTGGATGCCATACCACTCCCTTAGGCGGCCCATGAAAAGGTTTATGGTTTTATCCAGATCGTCAAGGGTCTGAATGGCTTGAGCTATGACTAAGTCTCTTTTCTCAACGGCTCCTTTAACCCGTAGCTTAGCAACTTCCATGCTAACGTTATGCGTCCAAAGACTGAATTCTTCCGTGTCCGTAGAAAACCCTGATTCAACAGCAAACTTTTCGATGTTAAAGCGACGAATTTCACTCAACTTGACTGGCTTGGCAACTTCAACCTTGACGCCCATAGTTTCCTGAACTTTTCGAGCAAGATTTGTATTTTCAAAAATAAAAGTGTCATAACCACTATTCCGAAGCAGACTAACTAAGGCAGCAACTTCGTCCGCAATTTTTCCAGCCTCGATATTAACAAGGGCCTTAGCTACTATTTGTGGCTTCTTGGGAAACAAGACTTTCTCGATGAGCTTGTTTTTTTCGTCGAAAGCCAAAACTCCGAATGGGTACACAATTACCTTTGTCTTCATCGCTATGCCTCATTGTAACTAACTATTCCTAGGCTTTATCTTAATAAAAAGTTGTTTGTAGTCACTTTATGCCGAAGATTTCCTCACCATCATCCCTCAAGGATTTAGCAATGGTCTCAGCCACTTTCTAGTTGTTCTTATGCTAAAACAGAACACAATCAGTGATTTAGTCCTAGCAATAAGTCCTCTGCTCTATCCTAGAGATACCAAACTGACGGTTTCCTGTGTTTGGATTCTATTTCGATATTGTCTTGTGTTCCAAAATCTAAGACAAACTGAAATTGAGGATAACACAGATCTCATCACAAAAGCGTATGTTTCTGAAAAGCTTTTTAATAATAGGCAAACTAATAGTTCTCCGCTTAAAAAGGTGAAAAAATTGACTGAAGTTAAAAAAATTGCTGTTTTGGGCGCGGGTTTGATGGGACATGGAATAACTCAAGTTGTCGCACAGTTCGGTAAATATGAAGTTACCATGCGCGCGCGCACTACGGTGCAAGCAGGATTGAACATGATTCGCAGCAGCCTACAACGTTTTGTTGCAAAAGGACAGATGACAGAGGCTGAGATGAACGAGGTGTTGGCGAAGATCCATGGAACGTCAGACCTTAACGAAGCAGTTTCAAATGCCGACCTAATAATTGAATCAACTCCAGAAATCCCAGATGCGAAAAAAGCCCTCCTGCGCGAAGTGGACTGTTACGCTCCACCCCATGCGATAATAGCTACAAACACATCCTCCATCAGCATCACAGAACTTGCCTCCGTAACCCAGCGTCCAGAAAAACTATGCGGAATGCACTTTTTCAACCCTCCGCAGCTTATGAAACTTGTCGAAGTCATCAAAGGGGCAAAGACTTCAGATGAAACCATACAAGCCGTCTTAGACGTAGCCCACAAAATGGGTAAAGAAACGGTTCTCGTAAAGAAAGATTGCCCAGGTTTCATTGTTAACCGCATACTTATCCCAGCCTTGAACGAGGCTGCAGAGTTGTATTGGAATGGCGTTGCAGATAGAGATGACATAGACAAAGCCATAAAGCTTGGATTAAATTGGCCCATGGGACCTTTGATGCTTATAGACTACATTGGTGCAGATACGACTCTGGCCATTGCGGAGGTCTTAGAGCAAGAAATAGACCCGAAGTTTCATCCAAGCTTAGGGCTAAAGCAGATGGTTCAAGCGCAACTGTTAGGAAAGAAAACAGGCAAAGGATTCTATGACTGGACACAAAAATAGGAAGGGAAAATAGAGAAAATGGGGTTCAAGTACTTAATTTACGAGAAAGCAGAAGGAATAGCCATAATTACAATCAATAGGCCAGAAGCGCGAAACGCTGTCAATAAAGAAATAATGGTAGAAGCTTTGGAGGCTTTAGAAGACATCAAAAGCGATGAAGGCGTGCGTGTCGTAATATTAACTGGTGCAGGAGAAAAGGCATTTTCTTCTGGCGCAGATATAAAAGCTATCAGAGAAATGAGCCCTCCGCAAGCAAAAGAGTTTTCCAAGATAGGCCAAAAACTCTGCTCTTCCTTGCAAAATCTGGAAAAGCCTGTCATTGCAGCAATAAACGGCTACGCTTTAGGAGGAGGTTTGGAGCTAGCAATGGCATGCGACCTTCGGATCGCTTCTGAAGATGCTCGCATTGGACAAACAGAAACTAACATAGGGTTAATTCCAGGCTGGGGCGGGACTCAAATGCTCCCGCGTTTAATCGGTGTAACAAAGGCCAAGGAACTTATTTTCACGGGGAAAATAATTGATGCAAAAACTGCTGAACAGCTAGGCTTGGTGAACATGGTTGTTCAATCGAGCAAGCTCAAAGAATCCGCTCGTCAACTAGCTGTAGAGTTAGCAAGTAGAGCGCCAGTCGCCATCAAAGTAGCTAAAGCTTTAATTAACAAAGGCGCAGAAGCAAGTTTGGATGCTGCACTAGCGTTGGAGACTGAGGGTTTTGGAGTAGTAGCTTCCTCGGAAGATTTGAAAGAAGGCATATCAGCCTATACTGAAAAAAGAAAACCAACATTTGAAGGTAGATAGGCGAAAGTCTATTTCCTTTGAAACTTCATTTTCTAGCGCGCGCGCTAGTGGCCTGATGGTCACCTATTCTTTTTTGAGTGCTTCAGCAAGGTCTCTTCCCCAATTATCTATAGCTTCGAGTTTTCCGAGGAAGAATCTGAGCACCGGGGGTTCAAACACGAACTTTAATCCTTTTATTAAAGCTCTGTGTTTATACAGCCAATTTATTCTGTCAACTGCATACTCAATGTGCGATATGGTATAGACTCTCCTTGGAAGGGCAATCCGAGTTAGCTCTAAATCTGCGAAGACTTCTCTTCCTTCCTTATCTCGTTCCATTGAAATAGTGCCTCTTTCCATGCTCCTGATTCCTGAAACTATGTAGAGCGCAGCAGTTAAAGCCCCTGCAGGATACTGTGATTGAGGAATATGTGGCAGAAACTGCATAGCATCCAAATGACAAGCTAATCCGCCCGCAGGCGTGACCGCTGGAATTTTGGTTTCTACAAGCCTATTAACAAAATACTTTATCTGCTCTATTGCGCAACCGGCAACATCTGGATCGACCATTTCTCTCATTCCAACTGCCATGGCAGCAATTTCTCGCTGGGACATGCCCCCATACGTAAAGAAGCCCTCATAAACCGGGAGCCAAGGTTGTATTTTCTCAAAAAGCTCCTTGTTGTTTGTTGCTATGCAACCGCCCCTAACAGATGTGTTTTTCCTTCCACTCATATAGAATATATCTGCAATGCTGCACATCTCTTTTACTATTTCCGCAACGGTTTTGTTTTCGTACCCCTTTTCTCGCTGTCTTATGAGGTACGCATTTTCACAAATTAGACTTCCGTCCAATACTAACGGAATGCTGTACTCGCTACAAATTTGCCTGATCTCTCTAAAATTTTTCATCGAAAATGGTTGTCCGCCGAGCAAGTTAGTTGTAGCTTCCATACGGACAAAAGGTATCTTTTCTTTACCATTTTTCTTGATGGTATCTTTCAACTTTTGTAGGTCCATGTTGCCCTTGAAGGGATGAGTGCTTTTTGTCTTTAGCGCTTCATCAGTGTAAATTTCTAAACATGTGGATCCTCCAGTCAGTTCGATATGCACTTTTGTGGTCGTAAAATGATAGTTTGTAGGGACCACATCGCCTGATTTGGCGAATACTTTTGATATTAAGTGTTCTGCCGCTCTTCCTTGGTGAACATTCATTACGTACTTATACCCCAAAACATCTTTTACAGCATCGGCAAATTCGTAAAAAGTCATACTACCAGCATAAGCGTCATCAACTTTCATCATGGCAGCGAATTGGTTGTCACTCATAGCATTTACACCGCTGTCCGTGAGCATGTCAAGAAATACGTCCTTGGTTTTAAGCTGGAATGTGTTGTACCCAGCCTCTTCTATCGCCTTAAACCGCTGTTCCACTGGCGGCAACCAAATCTTTTGGACCATCCTCGCTTTATGCATCTCAACTGGTATCTCTTTACCGGAAGATAATTTTATGGACATAACTAAACCCCATAAATGTTGCTGTCATAGAATACGGTTTTAATTCTTTCGGTAAGTATCCGCTTTGTTCTCCATTGTTTTCATCTTTTGACCAAAAGTTATATGTGAAAGGCAAGTGTGAAAGTTTTCTCTAGACCAGGAGAGAAATTGTTGCCTGATTTGCATATACTGCTTAAAGATAAGCCTGGAGAGCGTGCGCTTCTGCTTGGTAATGAAGCCATCGCTCGAGGCGTTCTGGAGGCTGGCATAGGCGTAGTAACGACATACCCTGGTACTCCAGCGTCTGAGATAGGCGACTCCATATCCGAAATTGCCACCGCAGCTGGCTTATATATGGAATACTCCACCAATGAAATAGTCGCTGTGGAAGTTGCCGCTGGAGCTGCAAACTGCGGAGTTAGGGCGCTTTCAGCCATGAAACATGTTGGTCTAAATGTTGCTTCAGATTTTGTTATGACGTTAGCCTATGCGGGTGTAAGAGGCGGCTATGTTATTGTTACTGCGGATGACCCGGAATGTTATAGTTCACAAAATGAGCAGGACAACCGCTTTTTTGCTTTATTTTCAAACTTGCCATGCTTAGAGCCTTCCGATCCTCAAGAAGCAAAAGACATGACAATCTCGGCGATTAATCTCTCTGAAAAACTGGAATTACCAGTACTGTTGAGGACAACAACTCGGGTAAGCCACACCCGCCAACCAGTAGTTTATGGCAGACTTGCAAGACCAAAATTGAAAGGCGAATTCATTAAAGACGTAAAACGTTTAGTCATGGTCCCAGCAAACTCTAGACCAAAACATGATGTGCTTTTGAGGAAAGTAGAGGAAGCCAAAGAAATCAGTGAGACATCTCCCTATAATAAAGTTATGCACGGAGAAAAAGCCAGAGCGTTAGGCCTGATTTCTTCAGGCTCAGCGTACAACTACGCAGTTGAGGCTATAGATTTGTTAGGTTTGGACGCCAACATCCTAAAACTGGGCATGATTCACCCTCTCCCAGAAAAGGTGATTGGAGAGTTTTTGAAAAAACACGAGAAAATAATAGTTGTCGAAGAACTTGAACCGTATTTGGAGATGCAAATTAAAGCTATAGCCAAAGATTATGCACCAGGCGTTGAGATTCACGGGAAAATGAATAAGCCGTATTTCGCGAGGACAGGTGAACTCTCTATACGCGCTGTCTTGACAGGCCTAGCTACTATAATGGATAAAGAGTTGCCAATCGACTTCAAAAAAACTGATGCGGAATACGCTGAGGTTGCCAGAGATTTACCGCCCAGGCCGCCGATCCTATGTGCCGGCTGTCCTCATAGAGCATCCTTCTACGTCATAAAAAGAGTTGCAGGCGAAAAGGTGATTTACCCGACCGATATAGGCTGTTACGCTCTGGGAATCGCGCCCCCATTAGAAGTTGGGGATATCATGATATGCATGGGCGCCAGTATAGGTACAGCCCAAGGGATAAGCAAAGCAACAAACGCAAATACCGTGGCGATTATTGGAGATTCGACATTTTTCCATGCAGGAGTTTCAGGTCTCATAAATGCTGTTTATAACAATCACAAGGTTGTCCTAGCCGTTTTAGACAACCTTGCAACAGCGATGACTGGGCATCAACCACATCCTGGAACTGGTGTAACCGGCATGCAAACTCCTTCAGAGAGAATACTTATAGAAAAAGTTGCTGAAGGATGCGGTGTGAAATACGTTGAAGTTGTTGATCCCTTCAAAATCAAAGAAACGGAAGCGATCTTGAAAGAGGCTCTGCAACACGAAGGGCCTTCGGTGATAGTTTTTAGAGCACCATGTGCTTTAATGGTTGTTAGAGAGAAAAGACGTCAAGGCCTGAGGCTTATAGCCTACAGGGTAACCGATGAATGCACGAATTGCATGGCTTGCATCAAGCTTCTGGGGTGCCCAGCCCTAATTGTTGACGAAGGAAAAGTTAGCGTCAATGAAGCCCTTTGTGTTGCATGTGGACTATGCGCTTCGGTTTGTCCCTACCATGTCATAAAATCGATAGAATAGATTAAAGGAGCTATAGATAAATGAAAGAATTCAATATCGTTTTGGCTGGCGTTGGTGGGCAAGGGATATTATTGGCGGCTGAAATTTTAGGGACAGCCGGAATGAGAGAAGGATTGAATGTTCTCGTAAGCGAAATCCATGGAATGGCTCAACGCGGTGGAGCAGTGGTTTCTACCATAAGAATAGGAGACAAAGTTTCAGCCTCAACCATCTTAGATGGACAAGCAGACATGATTTTAGGATTTGAGCTCTTAGAAACCCTGAGAAGCCTAAAGTATGCTTCAGACAAAACTCTTGTGATTGTAAGCTATGAAAAGATTCCGCCGCCGGAGCTTGCATCCAAAAACTTGCCCTACCCAAGCATAAGCGATATCATAGAGAAGATTCACCGCTTCACAAAAAAAGTAATCGTAGTGGAAGCTGCAAGCTTAGCTGAAAAAGCTGGAGGCAGCTTAACACAAAATATAGTCTTGATCGGTGCCTTGGCAGCAACTGGAAAACTTCCAATTAAAAAAGAAAGCCTAATGAAAGCATTAAGCGAGTTGGTTCCTAAAAAACATCTGAAAATGAATATCAAAGCATTTGACCTTGGCTACAGATATGTTAAGAAGCTAATTTAACATGCGCTAAACTTTTAAACTGAAGGGATAAGCTTTTCTTGATTCTTTATGAGAAAGTTAAACTTCGCTGTTAAGGATTACGTATTTCCCGGAGTTACAAAGAGATATTTGGAAGAACATGAAAAATCCCTTAGAAATCCTGAAGAATATTTTGGAGAGCTTGCCCAAAAGGCTCTTTACTGGAAGAGACCTTGGAAAAAATACGCTGAGTATGATCTGCCTATCCATAGATTCTTTATTGGTGGTTTAACGAACTTCACTTATTGGCTTGATATTCACGTGAAATCTTGGAGAAGAGATAAGATCGCGTTCTACTGGGAAGACGAATTCGGGAACAGCAGGGCACTTAGTTATCACGACCTTTTCAGAGAGGTTAACAGATTTGCCAAGTTACTGAAAGACATGGGCGTCAAAAAAGGTGACAGAGTTGGCATCTACATGCCTATGGTGCCAGAAGCCGTCATAGCCATATTAGCGACTCATAGAATCGGCGCTTTACACATAATCGTTTTCTCGGGTTTTGGCGCTGAAGCACTGGCAAGCCGCCTTGATGACTCTAAAAGCAAGCTTCTAATTACGGCAGATGGCACGTTCAGGAGAGGAACGTTCATTGAACTTAAGAAAATAGCTGATTTAGCCCTTGAAAAGGTACCGAGCGTTGAGAAGGTCATAGTTTTCAAACGTGGAAAGGGTGAAGTGAAAATGAAGGAGAGTAGAGACTTCTGGTGGCATGAGCTAGCAAAGGAAATTCCTAATTCCACTTATGTTGGACCTGAATGGCTAGAGGCTAACGAGCCAGTCTACATAATGTATACTTCAGGAACAGCTGGTCAACCCAAAGGGGTCGTTGACACTTCAGCTAAACTCGTTTGGTTGTACGCTGACATGCTCTGGGGCTTTGACCTCAACGAAGAGAACACAAGAAAAGACATGTGGTTTTTCACAGGAGATATAGGTTGGGCTGGTGGAATGTGGTTTACAGTTTACACGACACCGCTCTTTGGTCTTTCATCTGTATTATATGAGGGCGCCCCAGATTATCCAAAACCAGACAAGTATTGGGAACTGGCTGAAAAGTACAAGGCGACCGTGTTTTACTCATCGCCCACTGCATTTAGACTGTCTATGGGTTATGGAGATGAGTGGGTAAAGAAGCATGATCTATCATCATTAAGGATTATCGGAAGCGTTGGCGAACCTTTGAATCCTGAAGCATGGAAATGGGTTTTCGAAGTCGTTGGAAATGGTAAACTACCCATAATAGATACGTACGGTCAAACTGAAACAATAGTGACCATATTTCCACCTTACTACATAGATAAGATACCGCTGAAAGCAGGCTCCGCAACAGTGCCAGTCCCAGGCATAGAAGCTGAGGTGCTAAACGAATCTGGACAGCCGACAGCGCTTGGCGAAAACGGCATATTAGCGTACAAAATACCTTTCAAGGCACCATCAATATTTTTTACAATATGGGGAGACGGTGAAAATTTCGGTAAAAAAGATTGGAAAGGAAACGTTGAATTCGTAAATGAAACTTATTACAACATTTTTAAGGGTTACTATCAGACTAACGATGCTGCAATAATGGATAAAGACAATTACTTTTGGATGCTAGGAAGGGCTGATGATACTTTAAAGATAGCTGGCCATCGACTTGGAATCGCTGAATTAGAAAATGCTTTCCTTCTTAACCCGTCCGTAGGCGAAGCCATGGTTGTTGGAAAACCCGATGCTCTTAGAGGAGAAGTAGCTGTTGCCTTCATCTTGCTGAAACCTGGAGGAAATCCATCCAGCAGGCTAGCGAAAGAACTTAGAGAAACTGTTAGAGAAGCAATGGGGCCAGTCTTAGCGATTGACAAAATCTACTTTGTTAAGAAAATACCAAAGAATAGAAGCGGCAAGGTGATGCGAAGGATCGGCCGAGGGCTTCTTCGAGGAATGCCTCTTGGGGACCTGTCGACTCTTGATGATCCAACGGCTTTGGACGAGCTGGAGCGTGCGATTGAAACTGGAGGGCATTGACCCAAGAATTTTTTCATTCGTTAAAGGGAGTATTTAACACCTCTTTAACCTTACTGCTTATTTTAGGTCCAAGTCCGTAAACCGTTTTGGACCAATCATCTGCGTTGATTAAAGCGTTTAATGGGGTTTGATATGACTTGAGTATGGATGTGGCTTTTTCCCTTCCAATATTTGGTAAACTTGCCACAAAAAACACTTGTGCATCAGACAAGGTTTCAGAGCGTTTAATAGGATGAATTATTGGAGCCTTTTTTTCAACAATTTGTTCTTGACGGGCAGCCACGTAGAGAAAATCGATTGTCTCCTTGTACGATGACGTATTTATCATCGCTATTCCATTTTTTGCTAGGTTGAACATTGCACCCCAGACAGATACCGGCTGAATTCGGCTGAACTTGTAGATTATTGGAAGGTAGCCCTCCAATAAGATCAATGATTTTGGATAGGCCTCTTTAAGCTTGAACAACTGTTCAAAAAGGTATCTCCGAGTGAGCGTATAGACAAAGTCCTGAACAGTTTTTCTTTCCACTGCACATTCTTCGGATAGAATGTAATCGCCCTTCTCAAGGGCTTCAATTCTAACGTTGATGCCACGTTCTCTCAGGCCTTTAACGATTTTTGCTCCAGTGTTCGCTTCGCGACTATCAACGATGATTGTTGGCTCCTGCTCATTGCTTTTCTTTTCTTTTAAATATGGAAGCAGAGTCTCCGTTCCAGACATAACCTAAACCCTAAAGTTGCGGTTACGTTATCGCTGTTTATCTTACTTTCGTTTTCTAGACAATTTTCCTTCGGGCGCGCGCTAAACTTACCTAACATCAAGTCTACATAGAAAACGTGGCAAAAATAAATAAAAAGGGAAGAAAGAAGGGTTATGGTCCTTTCGTTGTTATTTCTTTGACAACGCCAGCTGCTACGGTTGTGCCCATGTCTCTGACTGCGAAGCGCCCTAGTTCTGGGAAGTCTTGGTAGGTTTCTAGTGATATGGGATGCAGAGGTTCCATTTTTACGAGGGCAGCGTCTCCTGTCTTCAGAAAAGTTGGTTTTTCTTCGACAACCTGTCCTGAACGTGGATCAATTTTCCTTATGAGCTCGGTGAATCTGCATGCGATCTGTCCCGTGTGGTAATGAAGGACTGGTGTGTACCCGGCAGCTACAGCTGTTGGGTGGTAAATCACAATTATCTGTCCAATGAATTCTTTTGCCACTGTGGGCGGGTTGCTGACTGGGCCTGCCACGTCCCCGCGGCGGATGTCTGTTTTTGCTATGCCTCTGATGTTGAATCCTATGTTGTCGCCTGGTTCAGCCTTAGGAATTCTAGTGTGGTGCATTTCTATCGACTTAACTTCACCTTGCTTGTTGGAAGGCATGAAGACAAGTACTTCGTTCTCCTTAAGCACTCCAGTTTCCACTCTGCCAACAGGAACGGTGCCTACGCCGGTAATGCTGTAAACGTCTTGAACTGGTATGCGTAATGGTTTATTGAGTGGCTTAGCAGGCAACTCAAAAGTGTCCAAGGACTCTATTAAAGTTGGCCCAATGTACCATGGCATTTTGTCGCTTTTCTTGACGAGGTTGTCGCCTGTCCATCCTGAAGTGGGCACAAATGGAATTTTTTCAACTTTATAGCCCACCATTCTGAGCATTCTTGAAACTTCATTTTTGATTTCGTCGTACCGCTCTTGGCTCCAGTTAACTGATGCATCATCCATTTTATTAATTGCTACAACCAGTTGGCGAACGCCGAGTGTAAAAGCCAAAAATGCGTGTTCTCTTGTCTGGCCGCCTGGACCGATGCCTGCTTCGAATTCGCCTCTCTTTGCTGAGCAGAACAGCACCGCACCGTCGGCTTGGCTAGCGCCAGTGATCATGTTCTTAACGAAGTCTCTGTGTCCAGGAGCATCGATAACTGTGAAGTAGTATTTCTTGGTTTCAAATTTTAAGAATCTTAGATCGATTGTTAATCCTCTTTCTCTTTCTTCCTTGAGGTTGTCGAGAACCCAAGCGAACTTGAAAGTCTCTTTGCCCATTTTCTTTGCTTCTTCTTCATAGGCCTTTATTGTTCTCTCGTCAACAGCTCCTGCAGCGTAAAGCAAGTGTCCTGTTGTTGTTGATTTTCCATGGTCTACATGTCCCATGATTACCAAGTTTAAGTGTGGTTTTTCGGTTTTGCTCATTCCTTTTCCTCCTTACTCTCTTTCTTAATTTTCCCTAAATTTTAGTGATTTCGTTTACACAACTGTTCTTTCAATTATTTTAAGTTTACCATATTGCTTCTGCGTTTATGACACATGCTTGGAAAACCTCTTAGGGCGTCTGAAGAGCGTTATTCCGTTCTTTTCTGTGACATAATCAAACCCTGCACTTCGGATTTTCTTTGCTTCTTCCACCGTAGTGGCGCTTGTAGCCTTGAACTCGTTATCTTTGAGGTGGAGCATGCCAACGTATTTCATGGTGTTTTCGACTCTTTTATGACCAAGCAGTTTCTTGACAGTGAGGATATTACCATTCATGTAGTTTGCAATCATGGTTCCGCGCGCTATCTTTTGACATGAAACAAGTCTCACAGCATCAAAACTTTTTGAGAATAAAAGTTAGTTTTAAATGACTCAGCGGTTAACGTTTCTGTATGGATACTCTTGTTGATGACATCGGGAGTTTCCCCTTACCGCTCTATGTGGATAGAAAGTCATTCAGTACCGCATACATCCTTGCAAGGGAGGCAATAGTCCAGGGAAAAAATGTCAGAAAAGATGAATTTTTGTTAAAAAAATTTTATGAAGTTGTAATTGATTCCTTTAGAAAGAAACTCTACGTCGGCTTGGATGTTGTCAACTATCCCCAACACTACGAAATGAACAGCCAGTTTACGGACGTGATCCACAGGGCCATGCATAAGGGCACGTACATAGTTGATGAAAAGCATGCAATCATACCCGAACTGCGTGTGATTAATGAAGAAGCTGGAAGGCTCTACGAAGAATCTGGAAAAAAGGCTTTGCTTCGAGTGTGCGTTACAGGGCCCATTGAACTCTATTTAAAAGAGGTCGGAACCACTGCTTACAAGGACGTACTTCTAATGTTTGCAGAGACAGTGAGACGATTCGCTAAAAACTCCATTTTGAACTCCAAGTACGTAAAAACTGAAGTTGTGTCGCTGGACGAACCCAGCTTCGGCTTTCAAGATGTATCTGCCGATAAAGATACAATTCTAGACATTCTGGAGAAAGCCTTCGATTTCGCCTGTGCCACAAAACAGATTCACCTGCACTCTCCATCAAGGGTCGCGGACATATTAGACGTTAAGAACCTCAACGTGTTATCCCTTGAGTATGCAGCGACCCCAAGAAACATCGAGGCCGTTTCGAGAAAAATGCTGGAGAAGGCGGACAAACAAATAAGGGTTGGCGTATCAAGGACTGATATAAACTCGATCATAGCAGAACTGAATAACAGAGGTATAACAAAGCCTGATTCAGATCATCTGGTTGAAAGTCAAGAAACCATAAGAAGAAGATTTGTGACAGCCAAAGAAAAGTATGGGGACAGAATGACTTTCACAGGACCCGACTGCGGCTTAGGCGGCTGGCCAACACAGGAGGCGGCTCAACTTCTGCTAAGGAGAACCGTGAACGCCGTGAAAAGTGCGAAAACTAATTTTGTCTAAGCTGCTGACCCTTGACGCTTTAACACTCTTAAGGCGATAAGAGTTATCCGCGCGTACCTAGACTAGTCATAGCTGCATCACCGAGTAAGCAAATGTCACGTAGATTAGGTTACTAAGAGAAGACTTCGCAAAATGCTGAGACCTGAAAAGTATCTGACTCAAACACTCAATTCATGAACTGCCCAAATCAACGTGATAATAGACAGCACTAAGTAGGCAGATGGAGTCAGAAGCCACCACAAGAACAGTGCTAGCGCATAAGCAAACTTCATGTGCCAATCAAAGAAAACCTGCAAGGCCCTTACTAACCAATGCCACTGGAAAAACTGCAAATTATGTGCGTCGTGCATGAAAACTTTAAACTTCTTTTCTTCGTCTTTTGAATATATTCTCCCTAACCCAAATGATTCCAAGCGTGTACCGTCCTGTTGAGAACGTCAACGAGCCACGTTTGAAGATTTTGATTTCAAGTTTTTCTTTATTCATTTTATTCTCTCCCTAATTTTTTTCAAAGGTGAGCTTTGCAAACTCAGCTCCGAACGTTGTTCCTAAACTGGTGAAGAAACCGGAAATTGTCGATTGGAAAAAGTCCAAGCTCATTCTT
>CAZDZM010000013.1:1773-25171 GCA_964509945.1 uncultured Candidatus Bathyarchaeia archaeon | reverse complement strand
AGGCAGCAAAGTAGTGATCATAAACGCAATAGAGGACGCGCTATCGCCCTTCAACATCGTTATAAATGAGGCTCCGGCAACGAAGGAGAGGATATGGAAACTGATCTCCCAATCCAGAAAGGGTGACAGGTGAGAGAGATGAGTACTGTGAACGTGTCTCTAAAGGTTAATGGCAAAGCCTACGAAGTCCAAGTTGAACCTAGAACCCTCTTAATAGATCTTCTCAGAAATCACCTCAAAATTAAGAGTATCCACAGGGGCTGCGAAGAGGGCGAATGCGGAGCATGCACCGTTCTGCTCAACGGCAAACCCATCTTGTCCTGTATTACGCTTGCAGCTCAAGCAAGCGGGTCAGACCTCCTCACTGTTGAAGGACTAACTACAGATGCCAAGATGAACTCGCTCATGGATGCCTTCGCGGAACATTACGCAATACAATGCGGCTACTGCACACCTGGCATGCTTCTAACCGCGTACCACCTGTTAAACACCGTTAGTGATCCTACTGAGGAAGAGATAAGGAAAGGCATATCTGGCAACCTGTGCAGATGCACAGGCTACGTGAACATCGTCAAAGCCATACAGACCGCTTTCCAAACGCAAAAGGAGAAGCTAAGGTGAACAAGCATGGCTTTTCCATCAAGATTTAACTATCATAGACCAGAGACGCTGGCCGAAACACTGAAACTAATGGATGAATTTGAAAGCCGAGCGAAGGTTTTGGCTGGCGGCACAGACCTTATTGCTGGCGTAAGGGCGGAAAAATTCAGCCTACCCGAGAACATAATAGATATCAGTCATCTCGAAGAATTGAACTTTGTCAAAGATGAAAAGGACACTATTAGCATAGGAGCCACGACCAAATTATCTGAAATTCTGTGCTCGCCCATCGTGAAGAGGAAGGCCCCGATACTGTGCGAGGCTATATCCGATATGGCTTCGCCCCAAATCAGGAACATGGGAACCATAGGCGGAAACCTCTGCAACGCTTCCCCTGCAGCTGACACTGCGCCTCCCCTCCTCGTCTTAGACGCCAAAGCAGAAGTCAAGAGCGCTCGCCAGGACAAAGCTGTGCCGATTGATGAATTCTTCTTGGGCGTCGGCAAAACCGTCGTCAACCCTAACGAGATACTCACTGGAATACAGATTCCCACGCAACCAGAAGGCTTTAAGTGGAGCTACATCAAGCTAGGCAGAAGAAAAGCATACACACTATCTATATTAAGTGTAGCCGTAAGCGCAAGAATAAGCGGTAATGCTTTTGAAGACGCGAGAATAGCATTAGGAGCCGTTGCCCCCACACCGCTCAGGATCACAAAGGCAGAAACATTCCTAAAAGGAGAAACCGCAAACAAAGATGTAATCGATAAGGCGGCGCAGATAGTCAGACATGAAGTCAAGCCCATAAGCGACGTTCGAGCATCAGCAGAATACAGACGCGAAATGTCATGCACACTCACAAAAAAAATGCTTCTAAATCTGGCTAATCCTTAAACGAATACAAACGTAAGATGCAACTTTTTTTAAAAAAAGGTTCGCGCGGGATGCGCGCACATTTAGTTTTTATTCCATTAGATGCACTACTTGGCCTATTCCCTTTTCTTTAGCTTTTTCGTACGCCAGTCGAGCCACTGCTATGTCTTGAATCGCGAGGCCGCTAGTCACGAAAACTGTTATTTCTTGATCAGAGGTTCTTCCAGGTTTTTTCCCGATAAGTATTTCGCCAATCTCTGCAAAAACATCTTCTTTTGTGAGGAGCCCCTTAGAAATCGGAACATTAATTCCGCCCATCGTTGACGTCTGAGCGAAATCGTCTATTACAAGTTTCGAGCGCTTGAAGGTTTCGGCGGGTATCTCTTGACTACCTGGAGCGCTTACACCCATAGCGGTTAAATGGAGCCCCTGTTTAACCCATTCATCCTTGATTACTGGTGTCTTAGAATTAGTTGAAGTGACCAAGACGTCTACGTTCTCAGCTGCCTTTTGAATATCATCTGTCTGCACAACGTCTATCCGAAATCGGGCTTTCATGTCCTCCGCAAATCTTTTACTTTGCTCAGGTACTGCGTCGTAAACTATGGCCTTCTCGATTTCCCGAACCTCCATTAGCCCCATTAACTGCCCTCGTCCTTGCACTCCAGTGCCTACGATACCAACAACTTTTGCATTTTTTCTCGAAAGATGCTTCGCTGCGATAGCGCCTATGGCGCCAGTTCTCATCATAGTTGTATATGTAGCATCCATTACTGCAAGTGGCAAACCCGTTTTTGGGTCTGTGAGAACCATGGTAGCGGTTACTCTTGGCAGCCCATGTTTTGTCGGGTTTTCGTCGTGGGCGCTTACTATTTTGACCCCAGAGGCGTCAAGAGTATCAATATATGCAGGCATGAACCCTGTCTTTCCGGCGTATTTGTCAAACATAAGGTATTTTCGAGGGATCATCTGCGTCTTTCCCATAGCGAAATCTCTGAAGGCGTTCTCTACGGTTTCTATGGTTTCCTTCATAGACAATAGCTGCTTGATGTCATTCTGACTCAAAATAAGAGTCTCTGATTTAACCACTCTAGCCTCCCACCGTTCAATGTCCGCCTGCGCTTAGAACCTTGTTAACCATAAACCGCAAAGTTTCGATCATACCAGCGCAGACATGCCCAGGCACTGAATCTTCCAGAGGTTCTACAAAGCCTGTTATTCCATCTATGCATCCTTCGCTGTTGGCAGCAAGCAAGCTACGTATCTCGAGCTCTCCTGAATGAAGCACTTCAACTTTGCCAAGCAGTGCTGCTAATACTGCTTCAATTCCCCAAGAACCCCAGCCGGAGACGGTGGCTGCCATCGTTAGGTCAGGCTCGAACTCTGCTGCCAATCCTCCTTTGCATGGACATTGACATTCGGCGCCGTAGGGAATGTTCTTTCTAATAGCTTCCTTGATGCCTCCCATCCCTAACTCGTTGCCCCCATCGCCAATCCCCATCGTGAAAATTCCTCTATTTTTGGCATCTTCAAACAGATAATCAAATTTCGCGACGGCCTTTGAGACATCCAGTCCCTTCATGTTGTGCCAAATTCCATTCACGTTTCTACCTACCCTTTCTATGCTGACCACTGCCACTGGGTTGAATTTATCAAGAATCCTCACAGCTTCGACTTTGGCCTTTTCTTCGTCATACGGAAAACTCTGAACAACAACGCCAGGCACGCCAAGCAGCGAACCCTTGGATTTTTCCAGTTCTTCTGGTGTCAATATCATCATACCAGCCCCTCGAACGGCAGCTTTGACAACTGGAAGTATCAATTCTTCACAAAGAATCATTGGCCAAGCTTTGAACCCTAAATATAAAGCTCTGGCCAAAGTCGCTGCTCCAGTAGGGCCATCCGTTTCGGAAATAGCCGGTGAAATCCAGCCACGTACCGGAAGCCCTGTTCCTATAATTACGTATTTTTGGGGGCCAACTCTTTCCCTTAATGCACTTGCAGCAAGATAAGTCAATGGTTTTCCATATTTACTCCTTGCAGCGTCATAGAGAACTTTAATAGCTCCTCTCACACTGATGTCTAAGGTTATGAGCCTATCAACAGCGTCCCCAAGCTTTTCAAATTTTGCTTCTGATTCCTTGGACATATTTATCACGGACACAAATTGCTTGTCTTTCCCTTAATAATCTTTTCCAGTAACTCCCAAAATCATATGTACAGTTTAGAGTGCGCGAAGAGTATCTCCAAAGTTGAATGGGCGCTAGTTTTGATTGTAAGAACAATATCTTGGCGCGAATATGGGATTAACGCATTCGATTTCCATTAAAGCAAGTATTTGCCTAAACGCATAAATACAATAATTCAATTGGTTACTACTCCAATACAATTGCAGTTGGGAAAATTCAATGTCTTCACGATCACCTAGAATTAACAAGTTGTTGAATGATTTATTGAACGCGGAGCCTGAAGTTTTCCCAGAAAGGGCGGTGATAGTAACACGATCCTACGCGGAAACTGAAGGCGAACCCATAGAAGTTCGGCAAGCAAAGGCTCTAGCCAATACACTAGAAGGATATCCAGTAATTATACATGGAGAAGAGTTAGTTGTCGGTTGCAAGACGATTAAACCTTATTGCTCTCCAGTTTATCCTGAGGTATCCTATGAATGGCTGGAAGAAGAGCTTGATACTCTTTCGACACGAAAAGAACAGCCCTTCAATGTCTCTGAGGAAGTTAAGAAGTTACTTCGCGAAGAAGTATTTCCGTATTGGCGTGGAAAAACTGTTCATGCGAGACTCGTTGAAGCGTTGCCTAAAGAACTACTAGAGTTTCATGATTCAGGTTATCTGTTTCACTACTATCTTGATCGCACTATAGGCCACATGGTGGTAAATTACGAAAAAGTGCTTCGACTAGGTCTTAACGGCATTAAAGAAGAAATAGAAAATGAACTCACAAATGTTAATTGCAATGTTGAAGGATTTTATCAGAAGATCAATTTATTGAAATCGATGTTAATATTAATTGACGCAGCAACAAAATTTTCAAAGAGATACGCAGCCGAGGCCGAAATACTCGCAAATGCGGAGGAAAACCCTCATCGAAAAGAGGAATTGTTGAATATTGCTAAAATATGCGACAGAGTACCTGCAAATCCCGCTCGAACATTCTGGGAAGCATTGCAGTCGTTCTTCTTTGTTCATCTCATTTTGAATTTGGAAAGTAATAGCTATGCAATTTCACCCGGTAGATTTGATCAATATATGTTTCCATACTATGAAAGAGACGTGAAAAAAGGCAAGATTACAAAGGCATTCGCAAAAGAATTGTTACAATGTTTATGGATAAAGTTTAACGAATTAACAGTAGCAAAATCAGGCGGGACCGCAAAACAGAGCACATCGTATAATGACTTCCAAAATTTAAATGTAGGCGGTTTAACGCTTGATGGAGAAAACGCTGTAAACGATCTATCTTACTTGATACTCGAAGTAGCCGGAGACCTAAAGCTACCGCAACCGAATTTAGTTGCCTTAATGTGCACGAGAACACCTGAAGACTTCTGGGTAAAGGCAATTGAAGTCATACGATTGGGCTTTGGACAACCAGCCCTAATTAGCGATGACATGAAAACAATGATGTTGTTGGACAAAGAGATACCGCTTGAAGATGCTAGAGGAGCCGCAATAAATGGCTGCGTTGAGATAGCAGTGCCTGGAAAACATCACATGGCTTCAGGCGGATACCTAAATTTACCAAAATGCCTTGAATTAGCATTAAATGACGGAAAAGACATGCTTACCAAAAAACAGCTCGGACTTAAAACAGGCGATCCTATCCAATTTAAGTCATTTGAAGACTTATGGAAAGCATTTGTCAATCAGCTTGAGTACTTTGTGAAGTTGAAGGTTATTTACGACAACATCGCCCGAGAAGTTTATGGAGCACATTATCCTGTGCCGTTTACATCCATGCTAGTAGACGATTGCATAAGAAAAGGCAAAAACTTCCATCAATACGGCGCTAAGTATAACACCCCATTAATATGTCCAGTAGGAGTAGCCACCTGCGCCGACTCAATAGTCGCCATAAAGAACCTGGTGTTTGAGGAAAAAAACTTCACATTGGGCGAGATAGTCAGCACGCTACAGTCCAATTATGAAGGACCTGAGGGTGAGTATACTAGACAGATATTGCTCAACACAGCACCGAAATACGGAAACGACGATGATTATGCAGATTCTATCTGTAAAGATCTTGTTGCCACATTATCTTGCATTATGAGAAAATATCACAATGCCGTAGGATCACCTTATGCGCCAAACGTCATACCAACTACAACGCACGTACATTTTGGTTCCTTAACAGCGGCAACTCCAGATGGTCGAAAAGCCGGTGAACCAATGTCAGAAGGAGTATCGCCAGCGCAGGGAAGAGATATAAATGGTCCCACGTCGGTGGCTAAGAGCGTGACCAAGCTGCCTCTTGCAAAGTGCTATGGCGCGTTGCTAAACCAAAAGTTCAATCCCACAGTATTAAGCGGGGAAGAAGCCGTTAAAAAGTTTGCACAATTATGGAGGACATACTTTTTCCTAGGAGGATACCACGTACAATTCAATATAATTTCAGCCGAAACATTAAAGGAAGCACAAGAACATCCTGAAAAATATAGAAATTTGATAGTGAGAGTCGCTGGATACTCCGATTATTTTGTTAGACTAAGTAGAGACGTCCAAGATGAGATAATAAAGAGAACAGAGCATTGCTGATGACGACTGAGAGCATGGATGATCGTGGGGTCGTTTTTAAAATTCAGAAGTACTCTATACACGACGGCCCTGGAATAAGGACTTTAGTTTTCCTAAAAGGATGCCCACTACGGTGCTTGTGGTGCAGCAATCCAGAGTCATGGAACCTTGATCCACAAATAATTTTCACCAAAAAACGGTGCATAAATTGTGAAAAGTGTGTGCCAGTTTGTCCTACACAGGCGATCAGAGCAGATGCCAATGGAAGTAAAACGATAGATAATACTTGTGATTTATGCTCGAAATGCACCCGAACATGCCCAACAGGGGCTCTCGAACTAATTGGAAAATACATGAAAGTACAAGAGGTGGTAAAAGTAATTGAGCAAGACATGCCGTTTTACACTATGAGCAACGGAGGCATAACGCTTTCCGGCGGAGAGCCGGTCCTTCAATTCAATTTTTCAAAGGCATTACTTAAAGAGTGCAAACAGAGAGGTATACACACGGCTATTGAAACAAGTGGTCATTGCAACTGGGAGAATCTTAGAGAGCTAAGTGAATATGCTGATCTTTTCCTATTCGACATTAAAGTCTTAGACAGAACAAAGCATTGTCTCTTTACATCTGTTTCCAATGAAATTGTATTGGAAAATTTGGAAGCCTTAGCGAAACTGAAGAAGAAGATTGTAATTCGATATCCTTTAATACCGCAGCGCAACGACAGCGATGAAGATATAGACGCGCTGGCAAATTTTGTTAAGAATTTAGTTTCCAAATATGATGTTATTAACGAGCTTGATCTTTTGCCATACCACAGATATGGACTGTACAAATATGACCTTTTGGGCATTGATTATAAACTGAGAAATTTACCTCCACTCGCTGACAGCGAAGTCAAAGTAATCAAAGAGAAGCTGGCAAAACATGTGAATCTAAAAATTCAAGTCGGAGGGTAGCATAGCGCGCGCTTGATCCATTTATGAAGATAAACTATTTCCAGTTTGATATTAGAAGATGAAAACTTTTAATTGATTGGAAAGTGTACCAAGATGCAGATGGTGATGGGAAAATGAAGATGCAGATGAAACCTCGCGTGTTACTTTATCCGTGTCCAGTGGCGCTTGTAACCTGTGTAGATGAAAAAGGAGCACCGAACATTATTACGTTAGCATGGGTAGGCGTGGCAAGTTCAGAGCCTCCAATTTTGAGTATTGGAATAAGACCAAGCAGGCACTCTTTCAACCTCATATCAAAAACAAAAGAATTTGTCGTAAACATTCCGACCGCAGAGATTCTTGAACAAACAGACTTTTGCGGGATGACATCCGGTCGAGAAGTTGACAAGTTTTCTAAGACCGGATTGACTCCATTGGAGGCATCGAATGTTAAGCCGCCTCTGATTAAAGAATGTCCAGTTAATATGGAATGTATCCTGAGACAGGTAATTGAACTTGGAACGCATCATTTATTCTTAGGCGAAATCGTGTCGGTTCACATCGATTCGGAAATTTTAGACGAAAAAGGAAATATTGACTATGCTAAAGCAAATGCCATGTGCTACATGCCAGAAGAATATTGGTCTTCAGGCAAAAAGATAGGCAGCTATGGATTAGCAAAACCAGAAGTTGATCTTCGTTAACTATACCCACTTTTCACGATTTTTCCGCATCCCGAAACTAGATCACATTTACAGCTTGTTCACGCATTTTTGCTATGATGTTGGAAATAGGGATACGCGACGGACATACCTTGTCGCATCTTGAGCAATCAATACATCTGAGACTGTCTTCTTGATAGGCGGTTATTCCACCTATACGCGCGCCTTGTCTCTTGGGTCAATAAATCTGTCGTTCAAATCTGTGACTGGCCTGGCGAATTATTATGCGGTAAAGTTTTGGCTCCATGCTTGACAAAAGGTTCCATTTCGTAAGCCATGGCTACCAACTCTACCACGTGAAAAATTCTAATCGTTGGCATTCTTGACAATCGAAAAGCATCTTCGATTTGCATCTTGCAGAAGGGGCACGAGGCAACCACAGTGTCGACGTTTAGCTTTCTGATCATCTCAGACTTCTTTTTGGTTATTTCGCGGGCCAACCGGAGATTTAGCACTCTTACTTCTCCTCCTCCGCCACAACATCTATCTGCTTCTTCCATCTCGATTAGTTCTAATCCTGGAATACTTTGAAGGAGCTTTCTAGGCTCTAATGAAACGCCAATTCCATATTTCAAGTGGCAGGGGTCGTGGTAAGTCACTTTTAGATCGAGCTTCTTCATTGATTTTGTGTTCAGCACCGATGCCTCGCTTAAGTATTCGCTGATATCTTTTACTCTGAACGGCAAATCTTCTTGTATGATCTTGGGATATTCGTTCTTGAGCGTTATGCCGCATCCAGGACAGGCAGTCACTACAGTATCAAGGCGGGTATTCTTTAGGATGTCAATATTCCTCTTTGCTATTTTTTGAATGGTGGATGTTGAACCAGTTTGAAGCAAAGGCAAACCACAGCATATCTGTTCTCTTGGAATAACGACTGAAACACCGTTGGCCCACAATACGTTGACTACGGATTTGGCTATTTTATGATATCTTGGGGAATAAGTGCCGTAATGGCATCCCACGAAAAACGCTACTCTATCCACTGGATTTTCGGCTTCAATAATGCTAGGCGCTTGTTCTAAGAACGTTGGCTCAATACTGATTCGCTTGAACGGCCTTCCGGTGGACAGTATCCTTTCTTCGATTTCATTAACCTGTTTAAAGGGGCCTATTTCTCTGTCTAAAACTTGTCCACGCATCCTTGCAATGATATCAAAAATTGGAATTTCGGACGGACATACTTTTTTGCACTTCGAGCAGCCGACACAATTGAAGACTCCTTCTTGATATGCAGTTATGCTTCTAGTCCAGTTGTCTCTAGGGTCGAACGCATATTTGGCAATTTCGACCATTGAAGTAGGGCCCCCAAACTCTCGTGCAGCGTCTGTAACAACTGGACAAATCGAATAACAACTTGAGCATCTCACGCAACGGCTTAGCGTCTTATGTATCTTAAACTCTTCGGGTCTTAGCTCTTCTGGTTCCAAAGCCGGTGGTGTTGCTCTTTCAATGAATGGTCTGACTCTATCAATTCTTTCATTAAAAAATGAACGGTCTACGATTAGATCTCTAACTATTGGAAAATTGGGCAAAGGTTCAATCATCATTTCTTTGCTCGCTGGTGTTTTGCAGGCGAGTACGGGTTCCTTGTTTACTAGCACTGCACATATTCCGCAATAGCCGTTTCTACATTCATGATCAAAAGCAAGGCTTCCGTCTAAGTGCTCGTAAATATATCGAAGGACGCCAAGAACGGTCATATTTTTTCTGTATTGAACTACAAAGTTTTCATACCTAGGTGTAACATCTTTATCTGGATCATACCGAAAAATAGATGCGGCTATTCTTTCTTCGCCCGACATTTGTCTTCACTCATTCCTGATTTCTGATAGATCCACAGGACAGACTCCTAACCTGATTTCTCCACATTGAAAAGTACCAACAGTGTGCTTCAAGAAGTCATTGTTTATCCCAGGATAATCCTCTCTGTAATGGGCACCGCGTGTCTCTTTTCTAAATAGGGCAGACTTTGTTACGAGTTCTGCAGTATCCAACATAAAGAAGAGGCCTATAGCATCGATCCATTCCTTGTTAAACCTAATGGAATTGGACGTAATGGCTATTCCGAGGATATCATTTTTTCTAATGTCTCTTAGCTCTTTAAGAGCTTCTTGCAGCTTTTTCTCATCTCTAATTATGCCAACTTTGTTCCACATTATGCTTTGGATTTTCTTTTTGATTTCGGATGGCCTTATCTCATTTTTTTCTGAAGTTAGAAAACTGTAAATTCTAGCGTATTCTTTGCTCACTTCATCTTCAGGAAGGGCGACTCCTTTAACCTTGGCCGCATGCTTACCTGCGTATCTGCCGGCTCTCGACCCAGAAACAAGAGTGTCAGCTAGACTGTTCTGGCCCAGACGATTTGCTCCGTGGACTCCTCCTGTGACCTCTCCAGCGGCGAAGAGGCCGGGTATACTTGTTTCCCATCGTTCATTTACTTTCACCCCTCCCATGAAATAGTGCACAGTTGGAATAACTTCAATCATGTCCTTTTTCAAATCAATGCCCAGTTTTTTTGCCCGATCATATAGTGACGGCCATTGTTCTTCGAAGAAGTCTGGCGGATTGTATGTGGCATCACAATATAATCCTCCGTGAAGCGTACCTCTCCCTTCTTGGATTTCCTTGAACATCGCCCGACTGAGAACATCTCTTGTGGCAAGTTCCATCCGAGAGTCATATTTTGCCATGAATCGCTCTTTTTTCGCGTTAAACAAGTGAATGTAATATGGTGTCCCACAGAGTGTACCCTTTAATTCTTCAGGATAGGCTAAACCGATTGGAAAAAATTGAACGAATTCCATATCTACAAGTTCAGCTCCCACACGAAGAGCCATTGAGAAACCATCGCCAATACAACCTTCAGGTTGAGATGTATATTGGTAGATGTGCCCCGCGCCGCCAGTTGCCAAAACGACCGATTTGGCTTTAAAGACCAAGAAGCTGCCAAAATTCAAGTCTATTGCCGTTGCCCCGACAACTGATCCGTTTTCCGTAAGCAGCTTAGTAACCATTACATTATTGTAAATGTGAATGGCGCACCTCTTGGCCTCACTTTCCAGCGCTCTTAGTGCTTCGCGTCCAGTATGGTCCTCACAGTAGACAGATCTCCAGTAGGTATGTCCACCACCATTACGCAACAAATAGCGTTTTCCATCATCAGTCCTTTCCCAAAAAGCTCCAAACTTTTCCAATTCAATTATCCTGTCACCTACCTCATCTACCACTATGCGGACAAGCTTCTGTTCATTTAGATAGGCGCCTCCTTGCACAAAATCTTTGAGATGAAGGCTTTTGCTGTCCCCCTCTTTACACCATCTTCCAACAGCGGCTATACCACCAGGCGCCATACAAGTGGCTCCGATTCCTTTGACTGCTATAGCAACAGTGCAATTGCCTGCAGAAATAGCTGACATGAGACCTGCAGCTCCGCCTCCAACGACTAGAACATCTGTCTCTATTGTGTTCCAGTTTTCGTGGGTCATTGGTTTCGCCTGCAAGTAACTTGCGGGATTAGAAACGAAACATGGGCTGTTTCGCACTTAAACGTTTTGCCAAATGTCATGCAAGCATGTACTGCAAATGCGTTCATATTTTTAATGTTTTGATGCCCTCGATAAAGTCGACTATCACATTTACCATGACCTGATGGTATTTATCTCCTTTTTCTCTTGTCCCCTTTCGAGGATCTCCCATCGCTCCAGACTTCGTCATTGTCAATTCATCTTTTGCATTGAATTTAATGTCAATTCGAATAGCTTTTTTAAATGGGTCTAGAACCATGTATTTAGGAAGCTCGGGCATTTCTTTTACAGCGCGATCCAGATGGACTAGTTCCGGTCTTAAATGTAACATGTGAGATGCTTCGATTTCTTCGGCATGATATCCGTCAGTTTCCCTAATTTGAGGCACGATGTCTCCAGCTATGTGAAAAGGATCCACTACAGCTATGAACACATCAGCCTTTTCTTTAACGGCTCTGGTGGCAATATCTAACGCAGGCAAATTTGCTCCTCTATGACCGTTGATGATAACTAATTTCTTAAAACCATGTTTAACCAAGCTTTCACAAACGTCTTTTACCAGCTCTATTAGCGTTTCCGGTTTCAACGTGATTGTTCCAGGAAAAGCCATATGGTGAGCAGAGTCACCATACCAAATTGGTGGAGCAATTACTACACCGGTCCTTTTGGCTGTGTCCTCTGCAAGCCCAATGGCAGCATATGAATCGGTGCCTAACGGCAAAGCTGAACCATGCTGCTCGGTGCTTCCAACGGGAACTATTACTATGTCCACTTCTTTTACTCTATCTCTCACTTCTTCCCAAGTCATCTCTTGCAGCCAAATCTTTCTACTCATTTTTAAGCCTCATTCTGAAAACAAGTTTCGGTATAACTTAAGTTTTTCCAGTATCCGCAACCGTTGAATTGCAAGCTTAAGGTAAAACTAGCGCCTGCTACAATATAGGACCAGTGCAGCTGCATGTTATCTGTTATAAGTTGTTTTATTCTCAAAGAGAGAAGTCAATTGCTATCTTTTCTTTTGTGAAAGTTTACGTAACAAACTCAATGCATTAGGTTCTTCACCCACACTTCGCGTTTTGACATCCCCTGCTTTTTCGGCACTTGAAAACAATTCTTCACCCTTTTCAGTGCGGATTACGGTGAACGTCCATCCGTTTAATCCTAGGCCTCCAGCAGAAACATCTGCTAGCTCAGAACTGAAGTCACCACAAAAACCGCAACTTTTGCGCACGTACTGTTTCACTTCCGTGAGAGGAATGGTTTGAACTTGGCCGTTTTTCAGCGTGACAATCATCTTTCCCTTGATGTTTATCTTTTTAACATTAACCAAGTTTATGCCTAATTTTTCTTGAATGTGCCTCTCCATCAGGCCCTCGTATGTGAAGCACTCTGAACACATAAGCCCGATTAAAAATTTTAAGCGAGTTGTATATTTTTTAAGCCCTGCCATTTGTATTTTTCGAAGAGCAAGGATCTGACACGGTGTTCCCACAAACACGACGCTGGTGTGATTTTTTACGGCTTCTGCTAAGGCGAGAAGATTAGGAGAGTAGGAATATCTTGTTCCTGCACATGCCAAAAGGTCTTCAGATGTCGTGGCCACTTTCGGCACGGGATAAAAAGGCTTCCTCTCGCTAATACCAGAGACAACCGCGCTGTCGATGAGACCGGTGGCTAAGGCGTGCAACAAAAGTGCAGTGACGACGCCTCCATCTTGGCAAACTTTCAAAACCCTATCGTCTTCTGCTCTGGCAACTATAATTCGGCGATAAATTCCAAAATCTTCTTGACGTTTTCGCTGCCTGTCAAACACATATCCTTCAACCTGGCTTAACTGAGACTTGTATTGAGGGCAAGTGCGCGGGCAGATTCCACAGATTTTACATTCTTTTGCTAGACGGGGTTTCCCTTCCGCAAAGTCCAAACTAGCATAGGGGCAGACTATAACGCAGGCGGAGCAACCAAAACATTTTCCTTTCAAAACAACTTTTCTTTGCAGAGTATCTTCAAAACTTGCCTTGTCAAGATGCATGGCAGTCACTTAATTATGTATCGATAGGACAAGCTTTAAAATTTTCGTGTACATGTAAACAATAATCTATTAACCGTAAATAGGAAGTCTTATTCATGAATGTTGTTCAGGTAATCGCCGTTAAAGATCTGCCAATAGTAAAGGAAGGAGACAACATAGCCAAACTCGTTTGCGACGCAACTGAAAAACAAAAAACTCCCATTCAAGAGAAAGATATCCTCATCGTCACGCATGTAGTCGTCTCAAAGGCGGAGGGCAACGTTGTCAACCTTGACGACGTTTCACCGTCCAAGTTTGCAAAAGAAGTCGCCCAGAAAACTGGAAAAGAACCAGCCTTGGTTGAAGTCATCCTTCAAGAATCAAAAAGCATCGTAAGAATCGGCGATGGAAACTTCATAACAGAAACCAAACATGGGTTTGTCTGTGCAAACGCGGGAGTGGATAAATCCAACGTTGAAGGAGAAAGAAATATTGCCCTTCTGCCGAAAACCCCTGACGCATCGGCTGAAAAAATCAGACAAGAAATAAAGAGGCTGACTGGCTGTGAAGTCGCCGTCATAATCTCTGATACGCATGGACGCCCGCTAAGAATGGGCGAAATAAACGTAGCGATAGGCGTGGCGGGCATAAAGCCAATTAGGGATAGACGTGGAGAAAAAGACCTGTTTGGGTATGTTTTGAGGATAAAGCAGACGGCTATTGCTGATGAACTCGCATCAGCAGCGGAGCTTGTAATAGGACAAGCAGACGAAGGAATCCCAGTAGCCATCATTAGAGGGTATAGTTACCCAGAAGGCCAAAACGCAAAAGCAACAGATCTCATAAGACCAAAAGAGAAAGACTTGTTCAGATGAGTTCTATCTTATCATCAGGTCAGCCTACTCACCGTTCACTTCACTTTTAACTTCACAAGAGTTGAAGCCAACAGGTGGTAAGAAACCGACTTCCATTCAATCTATCCTGTTCTGTCCTTTTGTTCTACTTGTCTAACCATTAGGCATACCAGTAATTGACATTTAAGTCTTGTCTCTTATGGCAAAGCAGCAACGGCAGATTCCGTCACACTTCTTTGTAAATAGCCTAGCTTTTCTAAGACGTCTTCTTCCAATTCGTCCTCGTCTATTATGGAAGTTTCAGGCTCTTTTATCTTTAATATTGCCTTTAGGGCTTCTGGATCAAGTTCGCGAACGAGGCGCAGCATTTCTCTCTTAGCCAGTTTTAGATGCTCTTTGACTGTTCGTTCGTCTTCCCATAGTTTTCCAGCCAGTTGACATGTTTTTCCTATTTTGAGATACCACTCGATTTTGCGACCTTTCATATCCAAATCAAACGTTATCGGCCCAGCCATACACGTCTCTGGTTTCACAGAGTGCACCACACATTGTTTGGTCTGCTTATCATAAAAAACGCAGTAACCTTCAGCGTCCTCTCTTGGGAAGGTGTAGACTTTTTCAACAAAGAGATTTTCAATGGAGAAAAGATGCGATTTCAAATAACCTTCTATAATCTTTCTACGTTCAGAGGTTATCGGAGGTTTTACCCTGTGGCAGCAATCCATCTTACACTTCTTGCAGGTTTCGAAGAAGTTGCAGCCCGTCTTATTCTCGTTGGACATTGGAACTCCACCTCGCAGCTTTAGAAGTAGGGTTGATTAATGGCAAGGCTCTTTATAAGCCCTAAATAAACGTTTAGTACCGCCTCCATGAAATCTGTTCTTTGCGCTCTTCTCTGAACTTTTTCCATAATAATTTCCGACAGATTTCCGCATTCCACCCTTTTCTGCACTATTGGAAGATATTTCTTCTCGCTTTCGTCCGCGTTTTCCCAAGCAATCTTCAGAAAGTGTTGGCAGACTTCGCGGGCAGTTTGCCCATAAGGATGTATAACCTTCGCGTTCAAACCGTTGACCAAGACTGATTTGAAGTCCTCTATCAAGATTTTTTGTGGCAAAACTTCAGCCTTTTTTTTAATCAGACCCCTAAGAGTTGCTCTAACGAAGCAGCTTAATGCCACGTCTGATTTGACGCATTCCTGTTCGTCCATCACTCGTATTTCGATAGCTGCTCTGTCAAACCTGAAGATCACGCCGCGAGAGTTAACCCACTCCTTGAAGAGAAGAAGCTTGTCGGCCCCGACTTTAATCAAGTCTCCCGAATATTTCTCGATAACTTCTTTCCGGTATTGCTCAAATGAAGAGGCATATTCAGGGATAACATCTCCGGTTATGGAGGGTACTTCTTTCTGGTTCAGCACATAAAAGTGAAGTCTGTTGTCAACATATTCGCCTTGTTTTCCTTCATAGAAAGGCGAGGAAGCACTTATTGCGGGTAAATAAGCACAAAGGTTAGCTAACAAATTGTACAATAAAATCCCCTCTTTTTCGCGGCTGCAAGGAAGGTTCAAGTGGAAACTTTGGATGTTGAGCCACCCATGCTGTTTTAGATTGAAAACTTTGCTGTATGCTGAGTATATTTGCCGATGACGATGAGGCCACACGCCTGTCTCCTCAAGCCTAAGTAAGGGATGCATGCCTGTTCCGAGAAGATGCGCATCGTATTTGCTTTCTAAAAAATCCAGAATGGTTAGAACCGCGCCATGCATGGTTTCTTCGAAGTCTTCAGGCCATCTAAAGGGAGCGTTGGCTTTCATCTCCATGACGTGCAGCTGAAGTTCTTTGCCGAAAGTAAAAAAGGGCTGCTCCACGAAGTTAACAGTTCTGCCACGGAAATCCTTGATGACTTTGTCCACGATAGGCAAGACTTTTAGTTCTCGGTTAACTAACGAAAATTCGTGTTCTGGACCTAAAACTTCCAGCGTTTTATACGTACAAGTTCCTCTTTAACCATATTTTCCTAGAACGCGAATATAAACGCACAGTTAATTTTAAATATGACCGTAGCAATATCGACCTTTTAATTGTCTGGTGTCTAATGAGTGCTGGTCGTCTCAAACATCGACCTAACATGTGACCTGCCAATAATGAAACCTTCAACGTTCCTTGAATCAACGATTAAAGGTTTTACTCTCAACATTAACAACGATTATCGCTACTTGAAGACAGGATACTACGTTTCTCTACACGCGGAAATTCTGGGCAACTTTGTGATACCAACAAGCGAAAACATGATAGACGCTAACAGAAACCCGATCCTATTGCTTAGAGCGTCCAAGGCTGGAATTCCAACCATGCCTTACCTAGTAACGGATTCCGTGAAAAAAATAGTTACCGAGTTCAGTTTTCCGGTAGTTGTTTTTGCCGTTAATCCCTTTGTGTATGATGGCTTTAAGATTGCAAAGAATAAAAGTGCCCTTTACAAGGCGATGAAGAGTTCAGGCATGAACTATAAATTCACCGTTTGCGCGCAACCGCTTAGGGGGGAAATGGTTTCGTTTAAATCTGTCTTTGGCAAATGTGAACTGGAAGAAAAAGTCCGAAGAATTTCAGAGGAAGTTTACGACTTATTCGGAATTCCAATTTGTAAATTGCACGTTCAACGTGTTGAACGAAGAGCGTACTTGTGTGGGCTTCAACCTTTGAAAAAAGAGGAACTTTCTCCCTCTGACTTGAAGATGATCTCAGAGGAGATTCGGCTAATTTCGAAGCAGGGTGACCCATTTAGTGTCTAAGATAGCTTGTTTTGTTGAAAAATACAATCTTAGCGGCGTTAGAGAGGAAAAGGGTCTTCAGAATTTTAAGTTTACAGCAGAAAAGCTAGGTCATGAATTTGATTTCTTGTTCAGAGAAGCTATTTCCGAGATTCCCAAGTACGATGCTGTTTTTATCAGGGCAACCACCGATCCACTTTACACGGCGTACGTGGTTTCTAAGACCGCTTGGGAATTGGGGTTGAAGGTCGTTGACGACCCCGAGTCGATCAGAATTTGTGGAAACAAGATTCACCTGTATGCTCTCTTCAAAAAGTACGATGTCCCCCACATTCCAACGATTTTCTTGAACAAGGATGAATTGCATCACAAGCGCCTTCTGGATATTTTTGACGTGTTCGGAAAACCGGTAGTTGTTAAGGCTCCATACACAAGCTTTTCGAGATATGTGGAAAAGGTTGCCTGCGAGACAAGCTTTAGGGAAGTTGCCAAAAGATTTTTCAGAAAATCCGACGTTTTGGCGGTGCAAAAGTTTATGCCAACAGCCTTTGACTGGAGAGTCGGGGTGCTCAACAACGAAGTTCTGTACGTATGCAAGTACATGATTCCGAAGGGTCGATGGAAACATGGCGCCAAACTCAGAGGAAAGCCTACCTTTATCTGGGGCAGAACGGTGACGATGAAAAGGGAAAATGCGCCGGCAGAGCTTAAGGAAGTGGCGCTGAAAGCATGCAAAGTTGTTGGAAAAGGACTTTACGGAGTGGATGTTAAAGAATTTAACGGTAACTACGTCGTGGTGGAAGTGAACGACAACCCAAGCATCTACGCTGGCTATGAAGATTTGAGAGACAAAGATTTGTACGGAAAAATCATAGAGTACCTTGCCAACTAACCGTTAAAGCGCGTGCTCCATAGGACCAGCTACCCTCAATTGTTCTCATAATTATTTTTCGCACACAGCAACCCAAAAGGGCAGGTGAACAAGTGATTAATGCATGAACGGTTTCGACACCTATTTATTTTAACCTTAACAATTTGTCATGGCTAGAGGAGAGAAAGTCTATGCTGAAGGAAGGTGTTGAAGACTACACATTCTCTGATAAGATGTCAGTTGATGAGCTTGTCCTACAGATGGAAAAGGCTTGGGGCTTCACAGCGGGAAAAGTGGCTGTGGGGGTGAACATTGTAGAACGCATGGCTAAGACGCGCGACTGCGTAAAGTTTCTATCTTTCACTGGAAACCTTGTGGCCACTGGAACCCGTGGCGCGTTAAAAGAACTTGTGCAACGAAAACTCTTCGATGTTATAATTACAACTTGCGGAGCTTTGGACCACGACATCGCACGATGCTGGAGAAAATACTACAAAGGTTCTTTCGTCATGAACGACGCTAAGCTTCGTGGGCTCAACATAAACCGTTTAGGGAACGTTTTGGTTCCCGACACGAGTTACGGCATTATAATAGAAGAGAAAATGCAGAAGTTACTGCAAGATTTATGGAATGAAAACGTAAAGGAGGTTTCAACAAGTCAACTGTGCCGTGAGATTGGAAAGCGGATATGCAACGAAAGCTCCATTCTCTACTGGGCAGCCCAAAAGGGTATACCAGTCTACGTGCCTGGCATCACCGACGGCGCAGTTGGATACCAAACGTGGCTTTTCTCCCAAGAACATGATTTTAGGCTTAATTTACTGAAAGATTCGCAGGAAATAAACGAAATTGTCTTCGCAGCTAAAAAGGCAGGCGCATTAATCATTGGCGGCGGCATATCCAAGCATCATACACTTTGGTGGAATCAATTCAGAGATGGATTAGACTATGTCGTATACATCAGCACGGCTGACGAATGGGATGGTAGCCTTTCGGGAGCCAGACCCAGAGAGGCGGTTTCGTGGGGAAAAATAAGTGAAAAGGCAAAGCGCATTATGATTGAGGGTGATGCCTCGCTTATTCTTCCATTAGCGGTAAGCGCGTTGATAAGCAGGCTGGGAAGGTCTTAAGATACCGCATTGAATAGCCACGAGAGGTCTGGCGCGCGCGCTAGGCGCTGTCAACCATAGCTGGACTGAAGATTGGCACTTTGTTTTCTGCAGCTATTGCCGTTATGCTCCTTATGCCTTTGTTGTTTAGCCATTTGCCAAACAGGTAGAGGAACTCCATGGATGAATATGGAAAGTTGGGTTTCAGGGTTAAAAGAAAGTCAGTCATTAAATCTTCCATTTTTCTGTAATCGGTTTCCTTTCCGTAAACATCGTAATATCTGTTTACATCAGCCTCCAAGAGTGCCTCGTCGTTTGCAATATGAGTGCCCTGCCAGTAGCCAAGACCCATGGCGTCAATAATATCCTCTGAAACATTGGCACCCGTAGAAACGAGGACATCGATAAAGCGTTTTTCCATAAGCCAGTTTATTATTCTCCATTGTCCAGCGGTGCTCATGGAACCGGAAAAGCCCATAATAATTGTCAAGTCTTTCTCCTTTAACATGGCTTCCCAAACTTCCACAGCTTCACCGTTTTCTTCCTTGGTAGGCGGTTCGGCTCATTTCAGCCAGAAGCTGGGAAATGCTCTTTTCTTTAACGTCGATTGCTTCTACTTTTCTTTTGAAGTATGATCCCGTCAATGAGTTTGCACCTCGTTTTAGATTAGTTCACTCATATATGAAATTTGTCATTCATTATAGTCCGCTTTGAAAATCAAAACCATTGAAGAAGGCCAAAAGAGCCTGATCAGAAAGTTGCTTACAGCATAAATTGCGGAAGCTACTGCCGTAAAGAACATTGTCAAGGACAAAAGCAATTAAGTTAGGTTCTTAATGTAGGAAAAGGTGTTTCACTTGATAACGTTTGAGAAGGTCGTTAAGTACTCTAGGATTTTGAACCCTTTGAAGAATTTCGAAGAGGACATCAGAGTCTTTGAGTACAGAACTGATCCCTTAACTGGGCGTAACACTACAGTGATAAAGGGAATGCTAAATTATGTCAGCAGATTCTTGGTTTCTGACCTAAAACTACTTAACTCCTTAGTTGAAAAAACAAGAGTGAACTGCCCTTTTTGCCCAGAAAATGTAAAAACTAAAACGCCAATGTTCGCCCGGGATTTTCTCGCAGAAGGAAGAATTTTCGTAGGCGACACAGCCATTACCCCTAACCTGCTGGGCCATGCAGAACAGAGTATTTTGGCAATTCTGTCGCGGGAACACTATTTGAAGCTTAAAGATTTCACGCCTAAGCTTATTTTTGATGGCTTAAAAGGCGGCACAGAATACCTAGAGAGGTTAAATCAATCTGATCATTCCGTACGCTTTCCTGTGTTCATTTTCAACTACCTACCTTCAGCAGGTTCCTCCATATTTCACCCGCACATGCAAATTTTGGTTAGAGATCGCCCTTTTCACTTGGTGAAGTTGCTGATGGAAAAAAGCAAAGCCTACTATGAGAGCAACGGTGTCAGCTATTGGCTGAGTTTAATATCCAAGGAAAAGGGAGGCGAAAGATACCTTTTTGAAAACAACGGCGTGGAGTGGCTTGTTCCCTTTGCACCATTAAGGGGGTTAAATGAAGTTCAAGCAATAGTGAAGGGCAAATCGCACTTGCTGGAGCTAGATGACAAAGAGCGACTTGGGCTAGCGGAGGGCATATCGAAAGTTCTGCGGTTCTATCATAACCAAGGATACGTAAGCTTCAACGTTATCCTCACATCAGGACCAATGGACGAGCACCTAGACTATTTTAGCGTTGATTTGAAGGTGATTAGCAGACCAGGAATACAGACGCTTTGCTTTACGGACGCATGGGCCCTACCATATTTGCTGTGGGACGGCGAAGCGGTGGAAGAGCCTGAAAAACTTGCAGAAAAGATCAGAGCCTTTCTAGGGAAGGAAGAAAATTGAAACTTCCTAGAGCAGAGTCGGCCAAAATGATGGATGCTACGAATGTTAAGACAACGGCCACTGGAAGCGAAATTGAGGGGTTAGCGCGCAAAAGAGGCTTGTGCATTCGAAGCCTTGGAGGCTGGCACTAATAAAATATGGTCAAGTAATGCTATTGTTATAATCAAAGACGCTCTGATCTAACGGTTTACATCCTTTCAGGTGCCACTATACCGATTAGGTTAAGGGCGTTCCTGAGCACAATTCTTATGGCGTCAGTTAATGCAATTCTCGCATCGCTGAGTTTTGGTGGTTTAGCCTTTATTACTGGCATCGCATTGTAAAAAGTGTTGAATTTATCGGCTAACGAATTAGCGAAATCTGCTATTACGTTGGGCCTAAGATACTCTGTTGCTTCAACGAAGGTGTCTGGAAAACTTGCCAAGGTCAAAACCAGTTCGCGCTCCAACTTTTCTTTCAAAAGTTCGTAAGCCGGGTTTTCTGGTTCCCGTGCTGCTTTTCGCAATATGCTGCATGCCCTTGCGTGGGTGTATTGAACGTATGGCGCACTGTTCGTTTCAAAGTTCAGCACTCTGTCCCATGTGAAGACGACGGGTTTAGAAGGGTCAACATTAACAAGTGCATAGCGCACTGCGCCGATTCCGACGAAGTTTGCAATTTTCTGTTTCTCCTCTTCTGACAATTGTGGTGAACGTTTGGAAACCTCTTCGTAGGCGCGTTTTACGGCTTCGTCAATGACTTCGTCGAAGGTTATGTAGCGTCCTCGACGGCTTGACATCTTGTAGCCAGGCAAAGCGACGAGGTTGTATGCGAAGTGAATGAAGTTGTCAGCGTATTTCTCAAAATCTAGGGCATACAAAGCTATTTTCAGCTGCAGTTGTGCCAGCGATTGCTCCATTCCAATAACGTTGATAATCTTGTCCGCTTTTTCAAACTTCCACAACGTGTAGGCGATGTCCCGCGTTGTGTAAAGCGTTGTGCCGTCAGCTCGCACAAGCGTCAAAGGCGACACCACACAATCTTCCCTTAAGCCAAGCTTACCTCTAAGGTTAAAGTTGTGAACCACTTTTTCAGCGTTAAACTCTAAAACTCCTCCTTCAGAAAGGACGTAAGGCGACATCTTCAATTTCTGAAGAACTTCGGAAACTTGGCTGCTCCACACAAAATCACTTTCCCAGTCCCATGAGTCATAAAAAACTTCCACACGGTTCTGGGTTTCCTTAAAGCCTTGAAGACATAGTTCGCTAACTTCTCTTATGAGCTGTCTAGCCCCTAGGTCGCCTTCCTCGTAGGCAAAGTTCAGCTTGTTAATTTCGCTTTCAGGGTTCTCATCTTCGTTTACTTTGTCCAGAAGTTTTTCGAAAAGATCTGGAAACTTGGCCTTTAGTTCCGCAGCCACAGATACCCATTCATCCAATTCTTTGGTAATCGTTGCAATTTCTTCATCCGCTGAAGCTGCCTTTGCTCGCTCCAACTCTTTTTTCAAACGATTAATTTCCACCAAGCAGCTCGTAGTAGTATAGATTTTACCCACAAAATGGTCCGTTTTTTCATTGGGTTGTGGCTTGCCGAGTTTGGCATATCCATAAGCGACAACAGAGGATTGGCGGCCTACATCATCAATGTAGTAATGGCGAAAGACAGTGTAGCCCCGAGATTTCAGAATACGCGCCAAAGCGTCGCCAAGCATGGGGTTTCGCGCTTGCCCAATATGTATTGGGTGAAGCGGATTCACACTTGTGTGTTCAACAATAATTTTGAGTGGCTTTTCTGTTTTAATGAAACCGTACTCGGAATCAAGCTGTCTAGCCGATTCAATAGTTAAGGCTGAAAACTTTGCAAAGTTCGCATGAAAATTTATATAGCCTCCGCCGGCTGCGACAACCCGGTCAATTAAAGAAAATTTCGACTTATCAACGGCTTCAACTAAATGTTCGGCTAAAGCCATGGGACTCTGGTTAAGCTTCTTTGCAAGTTCAAAGCACAGGGAAGAAGCCAGTTGGCCAAACTCTGGATTCGGCGGCTTCTCCAAGGTTAAACTTGCAATTGCAATCTCTGGAAGAACCTTCTTAAAAACCTCCCATAGTACAGTTTCACACTCCCTGCAGAAAACAGCGAACGGATTCTCGGAAACCATCAGCTTTTTCTCCAACTTTCCGTGCATCCTAAATCTCTATGAAGGTGTTATATATTTTTGAAATGGTTGCTTATCTATGTATGGATGTAGGGCGCTAATAGACCGCAAACCGTTAGACGCCTAATCCAATTACAACCTAGTTTAATTATAACCTAGGTTTTATTGCAAAAGTTATAACTCCTCCTTGCCATTAATCAATTACTCTAAAAACGAGGTGTTAGAAAGTGGGCGAAAATCTTTCGCCTTACCGTTGGGTAATGGCAACCATAACATGGCTGATGATGTTTTCCCTTGGAGCAAGCTGGTTTTGTTTCACTCC
>CAZDZM010000013.1:0-1673 GCA_964509945.1 uncultured Candidatus Bathyarchaeia archaeon | reverse complement strand
CCATAACATGGCTGATGATGTTTTCCCTTGGAGCAAGCTGGTTTTGTTTCACTCCTCTAGTGTTAATATTGATGGAAGATCTAGTCTTGAATTTTGAACAGGTCGGCATAATCATAGCGTTGGTTCCCTTATCATTAGTCATACTGTGCATTCCAGGCGGATTATTCGCCGACCGGTTTGGCGTTCGAAAAACGGTCTTGATGGGCGGAATGCTACTCGGCACTTTTGGCCTGCTGAGAGGATTCGCCACAGATTTCACAACGCTTGCGATAACAATGTTCCTATGCGGCGCCGGGTATTCCATAGCCTATCCCAACCTCCCAAAGATAACAGGCATATGGTTTCCTCCAAGAGAATATGCATTCGCAACCGGAGCAATGTTCACTGGTATGGAGGTTGGTATGGCACTACCTTTCATCCTAATCCCTGCTGTGCTACTCCCTTGGGCTGGATCTTGGAGAGGTGTCTTCATCGCGGTAGGTGCTTTCAGTCTAGTCCTTACCTTTATATGGATAGCTTTGGCCAAAGAACGACCAAAATGGGCAGTCGACTCACAACAGAAGAATCCGCCCAGCGAGCCTAAAAGTGCCCCATTTCGAGAATCGCTTTCTGTGGTGCTGCAAAACAAACAAATGTGGGTTTTAATGTTAACAGTCTTTTTCCTCCTCGCACCTCAAGTAGGATTACTTGGCTTTCTTCAATCCATGCTCACGTTGAAAAGGGTGGATCCAATTACTGCAGGGCTTATAACGTCGATGGTATCTTGGCTTATGATTCCAGGCAGCTTCATTATACCTATGCTTTCTGATCGTGCAGGTCTAAGAAAACCTTTCATTTGGGTTCCATCGCTCATTGCCGGTGTAATGCTTTACTTTGCAGGGACAACTCTAGACATGCCTCTATGGGTTTCAGTGATTGTCTATGGGTTCCTTATCGGAGGCATTGCCCCCATCGTACTGGCGATGCCTGTAGAACTTGTTGGAACGTTACATTCAGCAACAGCCGGCGGGTTCACGCTTGTTGGCGCATATGCAGGTGCAATTGTCGCCCCTTGGTTAGTAGGCTACCTTACAACGGCCACGGGATCCTTCTTTCCGGCTGTAATTTTGTGTACGGCTATGACAGAAATCGATGTGATGTGTGGTTTATTACTGAGAGAACAACGCCAAAAGAAACTCGCAGAGGATAACAACTGACTATGACGCTACTGTTTAATCGTTATTAATGCCTTCATCTGTTTTCTGCTTTCGTGCATTTTAACGACTTTTATCTCTACTTTGCTAAGAACTCCTCTTGCTGCCACTTGTGCCTCTTTTTTAGTTTGATGTAATCCTTTCAATTCAAGCCATGGCATTGTTTCATCAATTTTAACCCAAACTGCATACAAAGAGCTTCCACTCTCAGTTAGACTTGAATAATTATTAGTTAAAACGATTATGAATTTAGAGTATGAATGCGTGCTAAGTTTTGCTCAGAAACCTCATAGAGAACCTGAAGTAAAAATAAGATATGAAGCTTGACGGCTCGCACATATACACGCGGTTGAAGGAATGCCTATGAATGAGTATGAGCGCGCGCCAAACTTTAGAAACTATTGCTGTTTCTCGCTTTTTCTCTTCTTTTCGGACTTTTTCTCTTCTACAGCTTCTTCAGTTTCGGACTTTTTCTCTTCT
>CAZDZM010000012.1:24581-25831 GCA_964509945.1 uncultured Candidatus Bathyarchaeia archaeon | reverse complement strand
GCAGGGTAAACTTCACGGATTGGACGTTCACAGGCACAATACAAATAAACTGATGATTTCGAGGATAAGTGGGCTTGGAGGAGTAAAAGATAAAGTCTCTTCGTACGACTCCCCTTTTTTTATAGCGTCGTCGTCGTTCGTCGTCGTAATAGGAAGGAAGGAATTGAAATTCAATCGCGCGCGCTAATTGAGCTTTGCCCAAAAAATATGGAAAATGGATTTTCGGAGACAATGGCACCGTTGAAGCTAAGAAAAAACTTCAAAGCAACGTTCAATGTAATTTTTGGCGCTTGCGAAAAAGAGTAGCTAAAACTCTTGAAAACCCCAGAATCTCACAGATAAGTCTCCACACTTTCCGCCATTTCAAGGCAACAATGGAGTATGCACGAACCAAAGACATCTTATATGTTATGCAGTTGCTAGGGCATAGAAACATACAAAACACTCTTATCTACACTCAGCTTGTAAACTTTAAAAGCGCCGAATACCATTCAGCAACTGCCAAGACCGCTGGAGAGGCAAAACAGCTTGTAGAAAGCGGATTTGAGTTTGTCTGCACTACGCCTGAAAACGTAATGTTGTTCAGAAAGAGAAAATGAGGAGAAATGTAAAACTAATGTTGGAAATGCAAACATTAAATTTATTAATTTTACCGTTACTGCAATAAGGTTAAAGGGATTAAAAGTGTCACTCGGGGCTAAATTGAAAGCTAGTAATGTACAAATAATTTCGGCAATAATCTTCTATTCTGCCGTTGGAATAATTTGTTTCGCTCTTTTGCCTATCGCTAATTTTCCTCCCCACATTGGAATTATAGGAGTTTTAAGCTTAATAACAGCCTACGGATTGTTCAAGAAGCGCGTTTGGACAATTTGGTTCGGCATAGTGCTGTTCTTTGTTGCTACGACCTTTTCTATGTATACTCTCTATTATCTATGGCAGAACCTGTTTTTTGCCGCGAGCATGGCGGCATATCTTATTTTAACGTGGGTCTTCACGGCTTATATGGTGTCCAAAAGAGAAACTTTGGAAAAGTAAAATCCGTTCTCCCTAATTCTTTAAGAGGTGCACGGTGACCTCCTCGTCGGCGTCGATGAACTGCTGATCTTCTTCTATTTCCACAAAACCATCTGCCTTTGAAACGGTTGTTATAGCTCCTGAGAGTCCAGCTGGAACTGGCACAGCCATAAGCCGATTTGAGTTATCTCGCTCTAGCTTGACTGTAATGAACGTTCGTCTTCCCCTCGCTG
>CAZDZM010000012.1:7346-24481 GCA_964509945.1 uncultured Candidatus Bathyarchaeia archaeon | reverse complement strand
ATAAACCTTAACCGTTGCCATGCCCAAGGCGGCTAAGATTCCTATTTTCCGTGAACTCAAAAGTTGACCCGTTTTAAGGACTGTTTCGCCTTTTCTGATGTCTGACCCAATTTTCATAACGTTTTCATCCTCGGCGACGGCGCTGTAGATGTAAACCTCACCATTTTTCCGCTCAGTATACTCAACCATGACAACGGCATTTGCGCCTTCTGGAATTGGCGCACCAGTTGCAATTTCGACAGTTTCACCATGAGCAACTTTTGCATTTGGTGCTTCTCCAACGTTCACAATCCCGCAAACCCTCAATTTTCTTGGCAAGTTTTCTTCTGCACCAAATGTATCTTCCGCTTTCACCGCGTATCCATCAACGGTTGATCTGCTAAAGGGGGGAATATCTAAAGCAGAGGCCACGTCTTCGGCGAGAACACGGTTATAAGCTTCTAGGAGTGGAATTTCTTCGATGCCTAACGGTTTAGGTTTAAAATGTTGATTGACAGCCTGCCTTGCCTCATCCAATGTGAAAAGTCTTCTAAACATTCTCATCAACCGCTTCTACGTTATCGAACAAGTAAACCGTTACATTTTCGCCTTCTCCTAGGCCTTCCCTGTTTTTCGGAGCAATAACGTATCCATTAGCCTTAGTCATGGTTGAGATAACACCAGACCCTCTGGCGCTAACGGGTTCTGCGAAGAACTCCTCATTTTTCCGAAAAACCCAAACTCTAACAAAAGTCTTTCTCCCAAGCGCCGCTGTTACTTTTCTCGTCATTTTGGCTTTAATCATGGGCCTAGGTTCTTCTTTTTTCAGTCCAAGCATTCTAAATATCAAAGGTCTAGCAAAAACCTCAAATCCTACGATTGCCGCCACAGGATTACCTGAAAGAATAATTATAGGCTTTCCTTCTACTGCAGCAAGCGCAGTTGGCATGGCCGGCCGCATAGCTATGCCGTGAACGATAACTCCAGGCTTTCCAATAGCGTTAATGGCTTCGGGGACAAGGTCTAGGGCTCCCACGCTTGTTCCACCGGAAGTTATTATTGCATCAGCGTTTTCAAGTCCAAATTTTAGCTTCGCAGTAATCTCGTTGATGTCGTCTTTTGCTATTCCTAAATCTAAAGGTTCGGAGCCTAATTCGCGACATAAAGCTGAAAGCACAATTCTATTAACCTCAAAAATCTCGTTTTCACGCAATTTACTGCCTACCTCTACCAGCTCATTTCCTGTGGATAAAATGGCAATTATAGGCTTTTCAGAGACCTTGGCTTCCGCTTTTCCCAAAGCTGCCAGCAACCCTAGATGCTGAGGTTTCAAGCGGGTTCCAGACTTCAGAGCAATATCTCCCTTCTTAACGTCTTCACCTTTCTTTGAAATGTTCTCGCTTGGTGTCACTGAAACCCAAAGCTCAATTTTATCAGCAGTTCGCTTTGTTTCTTCCAACACTACAACCGCATCTGCGCCTTTTGGAATGCGATTTCCAGTCCAGACCTGTTTCACCTGCTGGGAGCCTATCTCATCCGCATCTGTTATTCGAAGGGTTTTTGGTCTAAACTGGGAGGCTCCAATGGTACTTTCAGCTCTAAGGGCGTATCCGTCAACAGCTGACCTGTCAAATTTTGGCAAATCTTCTTCAGCAATAATATCCTCTGCCAAAACCCGGTCTAAAGCTTCGTTCAAGGAAATCATAACTGCTTTAGGCTTCTTAATTGGCAGCGCAGTAAACCATATTTTTAACGCGTCATCTGTGGGCGTCAGTTTTTGGAATCCCTTAAGTCTCGTCAAAATACTTACCCATAAAAAGCAGTAAAGACTAGCATAAAAAGTATATCGCAAAAAGGTCTCACATTTTAGCATTCCAATTCTTCTTGAAGATTGTTGAGCATTTTCGCGCGCGCTTTGACTTTTAAATAGAAAAAGTTGCTGATAGAAAGCATTGGAAAAATCGAGGAGAACGTATTTCACTGAATAATGATGTTTCTACTCGGTTTGCAGTTTGAACCGCAAGATCGCGGCTATTCCGCCGAAAGAATTTTTTAACATTTGGCCTTCTTCTGTTTCGCCGGATATGATTTCTACGTCAGTGTTTGCGTATTCTGCTATTTGAACGAGGTCGTCTATTATCTCTTGCTTTTCATTTATGGCTAGGGCTGGAGCGCTGCATTTTGGGCAAGGTTTTCCGTAGAGGTTCTGCTCAAAACTTGTTAAGGTTTGACTTTTAATGGTGTCTTGTTCCTGATAATTGCATGCATTGCATTTTACGGTGACTCGTAAAAGGTCTACGCCTTCCGAAAGTAGTAGGGTTCTAACAGCGCCCGCTTCTAGTGCCATTCTAACCTCTCCTTCACCGTAGGTTACCATCCCAGTGTCATGGCCTATTTCGTAGAGAAACTGTTGCATTATCTGTTTTTCCTCTATGTATCGTACTTTTCGCATTATTTCAGGGGCCTTGTCCATTACTTCTTTCACGCCTTGTTCTTCTACGTAAGCCGTGTCAATCGTGTCTATAATCTTGTCCTTCAGCATGTAGTTCAAGTAATCGCCTTTTTCAAAATCATATTTTGTTGGTCCAGGCCCTGCTATTATCAGGCCTTTGAAGTTGTCAATCGGGAGAAATGTCTCGTTGGCGTGTTCCCCTATTCGGCTGAAATATTCTTGAAGTCTCATTTCTCTAAGTCTTTCATATCTTCGCGCTGATTGGCCACCTGCACGGGTTTTTCCAGGAACCCCCGATGTTAAGTTTCTAACTATTTCAAGTCTTCTGCCTTGGAGCGTCGCGAGGGTAGCCTCCGTAGAATCTATGAGAAGTATGCCGAAAGTTAGTTTCTCCCTCAGAAGTTCTTGCAAGTGTTCTGTGTGGAATCTCGCGTCGCATCTGTAAAGGTAAATGTGTATTGGTTCTGGCGGTATGATCACGTAGGTTTCTATCCTTTCGCTGCCAGCACCGTTTTGGGGAATCGCGCCGCAGAATATCACAAGTCCGTTTTCTGGGGCTTCTTTGAAAAGTTTGAGGCGTTGTTGAACCTTGACTATGGCGTCTTGAACGTTTTTTCTGGTGGTCGTAGATTTTATGTTGGAGGCTGTTCCATACTCGTCCCTGAGCATGTTTATTACATCGCTTATCTGCTTTCCAGGAGGGACGTAGAGTGAAACTAGCTCGGTTCCGCGTCCTTCTTTGTCAGCTAGGCTAGTCAGCGTCCTTCTTAGCCTGAACAGTTCTAAAGAGGTTTTTTTCCCACTACTCAATTATTTTCACTGACATTTGTTTGGTAATAAGCTACATTGCAATGAATCAAATAAGAGTTCCTACGGTAAAAGCTAAGTCACTTCTAAAACTTCCTTTAAGAATGCCTTGTATGGACCTAGTTTTCCAGCGTAGTTGCCTGCAGAGATTCTGACGACTCCTGGTACGCCTACGGCAGCCTTTATGCCTTCACCCATAGCCTTCTTAATGGCCCCGACACTTAAACCATTAACAACAATTTCGTAAACACAATTCACGTTTTCTGGCAGTTCCGAATCTTGCACGAGCGTTTTCAATCCTGGACAAAAAGGATGATTCGTTGAGGCTTTAAGCTTATACTTTAAGGAACCAGCTTTCGACCCTGAACGGCAGATTCCACCGGGAAACGGCAAAACAACCTCGGTCGCTTTGGTCTTGATTGCTGCAACTGCTTCTTCAGCTGCTCTAAGCCCGGAGGCTTTGTCTTTGGCTAAAATGAGGAAGTTTCCGCCAGCTATGGCTTCTGCAGCACCGAAAGTGTCTTCCACAATGAAATCTCCTTCCATAATAGGTATTTTCCAGACTTTTCTATCCCCAACCATGCCTTTTCTTTGGAACCCATCACCGAACAAACGCAGGCTTCTGCCAATTTTTAGTCTTCTTTTGGCGTTAGGCATGGCATTGAAGGCTGAGGTTGTTGGACAAGTCATTATACACTGGCCTATACGTTGTATCATCTGGTTCTTCAACTCAAACCTATTGCGGTTATATATTTGAATCAAAATGCCAACGCGGTTGTCCGGAGTTTTATCCTCCGGCACTATGCCTTCTATGCCTGCCTCTGCTGGGGACATTATTACACTTGTCGCGAAACCCGTTGCAACGGTTGCTGCAGTTAAAGCCCACCTTTCATCACCAGCCGTAATTAATGCCCTTCCAGCCCATAATGGAAACATCTCGGCGAATGTGTCCATTATGGTGCAAATGTTTCCCGTCTGGCGATGTTGAACCTTAAACCAGTCTTCTCCACGTTCCACGACTTCTAGGTCACTTATGCTTCCAGTAGAGTTTAACTCCGTCTCGCTCGGTAACATGCTCAAACCCCATTACATTAATTCTTCGTCTTCTTTGATATAAGAGAAGGTAAACTGAATTTAACTTTTTAAAGATTTGTAGAAAATTAGAAGAGGTTACGTTTTAGTGAACTGCTTGCCAGGGCAGCGGATGTTTCTCTTGTTCAACTAGATGCTATAAGGTGTTCTTGACTCAGATGTGCCTCAAAACTGGCGTTGTGAAAATCTTATAAACATCTTGTCCTAAATACGGCTTCTAGTTTGGCTTTAGGGTGGTTTCTTGAAAAGGATTAAAATAGGAGTTGTCAAATGTGGCAACATAGGCACCGCTCCATTGCTTGAACTTCTCCTAGATGAGCTAGCGGATAGAGAAGACATTAATGTACGAAGTGTAACAACTGGATCGAAAATGATCACTGAAGAAGTTGAGGATGCCCTCACAAGAATTTTCGAGTTCAACCCGGACATTCTAATATTCATATCACCAAACCCGTCCGTCCAAGGACCTACGAAGGCAAGAGAGATACTTTCAGGGAAAAAAATTCCCAGTATATTTATATGTGATGCGCCTGGAAAACGTCTTAAAGAAGAGTTTGAAAGGTTTGGTTTCGGTTATGTCATAATTATGGGCGATCCACTTATTGGGGCTCGAAAAGAATTTTTAGATCCTACTGAAATGGCAATCTTCAATTCCAACATTATCAAGGTTCTTGCAATTACAGGCGTTTATAAGATAGTGTATCAAGAAATTGACAGACTCATTCATGATTGCAAGACAGGTTTAAGACCAGAACTACCTAGGTTAGTGATAGATACTGATAATATACGAGATCAGTCTGACTTCAAAAACTCGTATGCTAAAGCTAAAGCGATGGCAGCCTATGAGTTAACCAAGCGAATTGCTGAAATCAATGTGAGGGCTTGTTTTATAGAGAAGGAAAAAGAAAAGTATATCCCGCTTGTTGCTTGTGCTCATGAAATTGCTCAAGTAGCAACTAGGTTAGCTGAAGAAGCAAGGGAAATTGAAAAATATGCTGACACTTTGGTCAGGAGGCCTCATTCAAAGGATGGCAAGCCTAAAGTCAAAGATAAGTTGATGCTTCCGCCAACGTTGGATGAAGAAGTTTATCAAAAATGGCTTAAGAAATATGAAATGAGTAGATAGATGGCGAAGGCGCGCGCGCTGTATATACATTATTAACATGCATATATGATATTTCGAACAACTATATATTTCTGAACAACTTTACATATCCAAAGGTGACAAAATTGAAATCGCTCGAAATCGCCCCTTTAGAAGAAAAGATGTTAAGAGTCATAATTGTTGAGAAAGAGTACAGCGAACCTTTCTGGCTTATAGAACCTCAAAGCAATTATCCACCGAAAAATATGCTTTCCTCAATTTTAAGGCCTTCCATTGCCTTTAGCAACTTTCTAGAAAGGCTCATTGGAGAAGTTGACCCGGACTTTGCAACTGAAGAGCAAGGAAATCGTTCTGTTGATGAGTTCCGTGAGAAGAATGTGATCGCTCAACTTTTCCAGAAAAAAAGCATTCCTTTCACTGCGGTTGATATTGATGAGGATGCTAAGAGCCGTCTAGCGTCTGTTATGGAAGAGAAGAAGCAACTGAGAGATCGAATACTTAATGCATTGGAGAAATTATCGCTTGAGGAAAACCGTGCACGTGAAACTGAGAAGGAATACTTAACGGCATATGGTCAATGTTTGCAACAAGAAATTGAGGAAGCAGAACGAGAAGTAAAGTTTTCGGTTCGCGAAGACTGGATTATCATGGGAATTTTAGAAAACGCCAAAAAACTTGAAAAAGAAGAAATAACGTGTCTTCACATATCCAGTCCCGAACATGTCAGCGGTGTCAAAAGACTGCTAGAATCATTAAGCGGTGAGGTTGAAACAATTCAGCCTGTGAAAAGATTGTTCTTGACTGAGAAAAATGCACCTTCAGAAGAACTTGCAGATTTGCTCAAGTCAATGCAAATTCAAGTTAAACCTCTCATCAAAAAAACCTCAGAGGAATACCCAAACTTACTTTTTTTTCTAGATACAGACAAAAGAGCTAGTCCCTTTGACATTTGCATGGCGTACGACGCTGGATTTAGCGTTGTAATACCCTACGAAAACGCAACCGCCGAAGAAGCAAAGAAAATAGTGCAAGATGCCATGTTTTCCCGTGATCCAAAAGGAATTAAACATACATGCTTCTTTATAGGCGGAAAAGATATGGAAAGGGCCGAAGACCTATTAAAAGTTATACGTGACTCTATGTTCCCGCCATTTGAAGCCAGCACGATAGTTGATCCCGGTGGAGCCTATACAACAGCAGCTGCTATGATAGCAAAAGTTGAAGATACGCTGGCACGTTCTAAGCTGGGAAACTTGAAAGACAAAAGTTGTGCAGTGTTTGGAACAGGTGCCATTGGAAGGGTTGCAGCCATTCTTTTGGCGCGGCTTGGGTGCAATGTTATGATTATAAGTCCAAATCCAGAGCGTTTGAATGGAGAGGAGTACATTGAGAATCTCTCAATCTTCCTCCGCAATAAGTACGGCGTAGATATGAAAGGAGTCTTCGCTCCGACCCCACGCAAGAAAGTTGAGGTTATGGAAAAGGCTGATGTGATTTTTTGCGTTTCTGTAGCTGGTGTCAGAATTATTGGCAAAGAAATTTTGAAAGAACTAAAACTTGCTAAAGTAATAGCCGATGTAAATGCAGTGCCACCGTTTGGGGTGGAAGGAATGAAACTTGAAGATGACATGAGAGAAATAGCTCCCGGAATTTTCGGCATAGGTGCGCTGACAATTGGCAGACTGAAATATAAACTGGAACAAGAGATATTGAAAGAAGCGCGGAGAAATGGCAAAGGCACTGTGTATAACTATAATTATGCGTTTCAGTTGGCAAGAAGAATTTTGAAAGGAGAAATTTCAGCTGTTAAACTGGCCGTGACAGTAAACTATCCTCCCAAGTAGAAGGGCAACTCGGGGTGAAATTAAAAGGACGGTTTATGAGAACGGTTAATGGTGATCTCCGCAATGTCTGCCGCATATTCGGCTATCCGCTTTATGCTATCACGTATGGAACAACAAGCGCAAATAACTTCAGTACTTTTCTCTTTCGAAAAGGCTAAGGTTGCTACATCTTGATCCAACGTCTCTATTTTTGATTGACTATCAATAATTTCGTTAGAACACGTTAAATCATTTAAAGACAGGGAATTTACAGCCTTATCATATGAGGCTAAAGCGGTGCAACCCGCAGTATGGATCTGTTCTAAAAGAGGCTCAGAGATTTTTTTATCTCTTCCTCCAAGCATTATTAGATATTTTGCTATGTTTGTAGCTTGATCTGCAACTTGTTCTATACGGTGAACAAGAGTCTGGTATTCAAGACAGTCGATAGGTTCAACCGCAAGCTGACCAGCTAAGGTTGGTTCAATAGCCGCGCTACGGAGCAAACGCAAAAGAAAGAATGAAAAATGATCAACTTCATCGTCAAGAGTGTAAACAGACCTTGCAAGTGCTTCATCTTGATTCTTCAAAGCTACTAGAACATCGCGACACATCGAACTAGATATTAAGTACATCCTATTGATTCCCGTCTGAATGGAGGCTTTGGCTTCATCCATAAGAGTCACAAGTTGCATTTCTTTTGTGTCAGCCTCCATAATGCGCAAGTAAAGCATCCGAACAATGTTACTAATAGCTTTCTGCTGAGTTACTGTAAAGAATTTTTTTGAGATCACTTTAATGTTTGAATAGCCATTTAGGTAACAGGCGATTATGCGGCGAATTATAAAGACGTCTCTTTCATCAGAGTCCACATGAAGAGTTATTTTGCTTGGTTCCCTCTCCTTTCTTAGACCTGGGAAAACAACGAGAGAACGGTCTCGATTGATTGCTACTGAAACAGAATCCCCTGGCTTTAGTTCAGTTAGCTCTATCCAATGTTTTGGAAGAGAAACCACTAAAGAAGAACGTCCAAGAGACATGATTTTTCGCTTTTCCAAGTAACGTAACACCCTGATGTATTAATATCCAAATAGAAATATATACTTTTATAGACCGTATAAACACCAAAAAGTACACGCGTTGATAATATTAGTTGTTTATATTGCCTTCCAAGTTTTCTATCAATCAGCGTATTTTTTGCTTCCGGTTATTTTTGGGATCAAGAGTAAAGGTTACGAAGAAAACGAGCGCCACGACCCTGTCATAACGCATCTGCCAAATCTTTTTTAGCATAGCCGCCTGCTTTCTTCTTGAAGAGTCCCAGTTTTGATATGCTGATAAGCAAAGGCGTGCAAATAAAGAAAGACACCATCACGACAATGCAATCCTCAATATAAGAGTCAAGAGCAGCGCCTACAAACACCAAGTAAAGCTCATCAAAACTGTTGAAAAATAACCCATGTAAACCGCAAGGAATGAGTAGAAAAACTCTGGCAAGCGAGTCTGCAGCTATACAAACAAAGGAAATTAAAACTAATGAAACTGACAAACGCTTAACATCATTTTTTAACAGGTTATCACTAAATTTTGCTGCAGGATAAATTAGAAGCAAAGCAAATAGTACGTCTAGTATTGTCCACAAAGGAAGAGCCCTTCCAAATGGATGAATAAAGTAAGCAGACAGCATTATCGCGTAAATTAGTAAAACGGGCTTCCATTTAGCTTTGATCAAAAAACCCGCCATTAAAACGCTAAGAGGTTCAACTATCGTACCGAACATCCAAAAATTGTCAGGTTTAACCATTCGAGCAATTAAGCTACCCAGCAATGCGGCCAAGAATCCAAATTTCGGACCTAAGATTATTCCTTCCACAGATTCCAAGTAGATCCCCCAGTTTCGCCAAAGCCCAAAAGAAATAAAGTATAATACAGCATGTAATGCAGCTAACATGGCAGTTAAGCTTACCCGCAGGCTTCTTTGCATCTAACCACGCTTCTGGTTTATGTGGAGTGTACGCGCGCTACGTTCTTAAATTTATTTTTATTACCGCAATTGTTTAATAATAATTTCTAGAAATCTAAGTACTCTTTAAGGGTATCATGTATGTCACTTGCCGAGTTGCTAGAGAGACTTTCAAACGCTTGTGGCGTGGCTGGCAGAGAAGAAGAAGTTAAAAGTTTAATGATTGAACTGTTGAGGCCTCAAGTGGATGAAGTTAGAGTGGATAAACTTGAAAATGTTATTGGAATAAGAAAGGGAAGCAAAGATGCACCTAAAGTGATGCTTGCCGCCCACATGGACGAGATAGGCTTGATGGTGAAGACAATTTCTAAGAAAGGTTTCTTGCAGTTTACAAAGATGGGCGGAATAGACGACCGCATTCTACTAGCACAAAAAGTCACAGTTTACACAGAGAAAGGTCCGTTGCATGGAATCATCGGTTCGAAGCCTCCACATATACAAAAAGAGGAAGAACGCAAGAAAGTCATGCCGTACGATGAACTCTTCATTGACGTTGGTGCAGAAAACCAAGAGGAAGCAAAAAAAATGGGAGTAAAAATCGGCGACCCTGTGGGTTTTGAAATAAGATTCGCCAAGATTGGAAAGAATGTGGCGATCGGCAAAGCCTTTGACGACCGTGTTGGATGCGCAGTCATGATAGAGGCACTCAAGCAACTAGATAAAACAGACTGCACAATATATGCTGTGGGCACGGTACAGGAGGAAGTGGGACTGAGGGGAGCAGGCACAGCTGCTTTTGGAATTTACCCGGATGTTGGAATAGCTCTTGATGTAACAGTGGCCGGGGATGTGCCTGGGGTTAAGGAGTTTGAGGCACCAGTCAAAATGGGAAAAGGTCCATCATTAACTGTGGCTGATTATGGGTTGATAACGCATCCGAAGGTTTTACGGTTACTAATTGATACCGCTGAAGAAGGCAAGATTCCGTACCAACTCGAAACTGGCTTGCCGGGTTCAACAGACGCCGCACGCATATCCCTGACAAGAGAGGGCGTTCCAAGCGGTTCAATATCAGTGCCGACACGCTACATTCATAGCCCGGCGTCGATGCTTAGCCTAAAGGACGCAGAAAAGGCGGCAAAACTGACTGCAGCTGCTATCCAAAAAATCTCAGCATACTTCTGATTCTGTTCATGACATGTTGATTTACTGAAAGTGCTCAGGAATTGATGAAATAGGTGATTTGGCTAGTCAGAGAGCAAAATAGTTTTTAAATTGAAATCTTCATCTTGATATGACTGAAGTTATGAAAAAACAGAAAAGCTTCAAATTTTTAGAGCACACCGCGGACGCCTACATTGCTGCCTATGGAAAAGATCTAGCAGAAGCCTTTGAAAACGCCGCCCATGCAATGTTTGACTTAATGACGGATGTGGAAAAGGTCAATTCAAAAGTTGAAGACCACGTCGAAGTTGAAGCCCAGGACAAATATGCCCTTCTTTACAGTTGGCTTGAAGCCCTCCTAGTAAAGTCCGAGGTTAATAGAATGCTTTATTCAAAGTTTAAAGTCTCAAATTTAGAAAAAATGCCAGTCGGCTTTAAACTTAGGGCAAAGATTTGGGGAGAAAAATTCGATCCGAAAAAACACATGCAGAAAGTTGGTGTTAAAGCAGTTACATATCATAGAATGGAAATCATAAAGGGACCAAACAAAGTTGCGCTAAAATTTATTCTGGATATATAATTGGCTTTATGCCAGCTTTAATTTTTTCAGCTCTCTCAGAATTTCTTCTACAGCTACTTCGGGCATGATGTCAAGTCTTTCACAGTTGAACTCCACAAAAGAAACAGTTTTTTCTTTATAATACTGCAATATCGGCCGCGTTTGCTGCTCATAAACCTCAATTCGTTTCTTTATGACTTCCGGATTATCGTCTGAACGTTGATATAGAGGTCCGCCGCACTTGTCGCATATCATATTCACTTTAGGCTTTAAGTAGTGTATATTGTAGACCTCGCCACAGTTTTTGCAGATTCTTCGCGTGGACAAGCGTTCAATAATTATCCAGTCTGGCACTCTTAGCAGAATTACTGTGTCGATCTTGGTGATTTTCTCTAGGGCTTTTGCCTGATCTAAGGTGCGAGGGTAGCCGTCTAAAATGAAACCTTTCCCATTTTTGGTTTTGGATAAGCGTTGTTTCAAGGCTTCTACTACGACATCGTCTGGAACCAGTAAGCCCTTTTCAACATAACCTTTGACCTTCTTCCCGAGGGGAGTAGCTTCTTTCATCATTTCCCGGAAAATGTCGCCCATGGCAAGTACCTCTACACCGAGTTTGGATTGAAGCCGCGAGGCATAGGTACCCTTTCCAGAACCAGGCGCACCGAAAATTATTGCCTTCACTTTAATGGTTCCCCTTCAACTTGTTTTCTATGAAGATGAGTAAGTGAATAATTAAATTTTGCTGTAAGTCCAACGAAAACCGTAAAATTGAATAGGTAAATTTACATGCATGGGCGTAGCGTCTTGTTTCTATACAGAAATGTTTAAAGTGGTAGATTGAGACTTTACGGTTTCACCAAAAGCATCGCATGGTGTGAGAATGTCCGTTGTAAAAATCGGAGAAAACTTGTTTCTGATCGATGTTGAAACTGGCGGGTTTAGAAAACTCATAGCCAGCTACGTTTTAAGAGGACGCAAAACCGCGATCGTTGAAACTGGCCCCACTTCTTCGATTCCTAATTTGCTTTCCGGTTTGAGAGAATTGAATGTAGAACTTGAAGATGTAATCTACGTTGCCATTTCACACATCCACATAGACCATGGCGGCGGTGTAGGGACGCTGCTTAAATATCTCCCCAAAGCCCAAGTCATAGTTCACCAAAGGGGCGCGTCTCACTTGGCAAACCCTGAAAAACTTTGGCTGCGGTCAAAGGAAGTTCTTAAGGGCGTCGCTGAAATTTACGGCGCCCCTGAACCGGTTGCTGAAGACCGTATCATCATGGCAATGGACGGCATGTCGTTTGACATTGGAGACAATGTTGGACTTAAAGTTGTGGAAACTCCTGGGCATTCTTCGCATCATTTAAGTTATTGGGAGGCCTCAAGCAGAGGGATTTTTACAGGCGATGCCGCAGGGATTTATTTGAATGAGTTTGATGTTATCGTTCCAACAACGCCACCGCCATTCTGCTTGGACGTAGCATTGGCATCTTTAGATAAACTGAGCCGCTTTAAACCCAACTTTTTATGTTATAGTCATTTTGGAAAAGCGTCTGATGCCTTGGTTAAGTTTAAGACTTATGTGCAGCGGCTTAGACTTTGGACAAGCCTTGCGAGAATAGGTGTTAGAAACAGGGAGGGCATAGAATCTATAAGTGAGAAAATAATTATGAACGATGAAACGATCCAGATCGCCGCTGGATATATTAAGACTCATCCAATTTTGAAGGAAATAGCAATCAAAAACAGCGTGCAGGGTTTGGTTGATTTTGTGGAAAAGACAGGTTCAAATTGATTGGTGCAAAAAGCCAAAATTGTTTTATTCGACGCCCCTCTTTTTTTAGTGGCGGGTGAATTAATGGAAGAGAGAGAAGGTCGTCCCCCTTCAGGGAAGATTCCGCTTGAAAAAATAGACAATTACACCTGGCGCATTCCAAAATACAAGGAAGGCATGCATGTTCCAGGCGTCGTCTTCGCTGACAAAAATCTATTAGAAAAAATGCAGACAGACCGAACACTGGAGCAATGCGTGAATGTGGCCCATCTGCCTGGCATTTACAAGTACTCGATAACTTTGCCAGACGGCCATGAGGGTTATGGCTTTCCAATAGGCGGCGTGGCCGCCACGGATTATGATGAAGGTGTAATCAGTCCCGGGGGAGTTGGCTACGACATAAACTGTGGTGTCCGCTTATTAACAACAAACTTTTCAGAGCAGGATATAAGGCCTAAGTTGACTCAGCTGGCAAACGCTATGTTTGACAATGTTCCATGCGGACTTGGAAGTCGGCGGAAAGACCTCAAAATCACAACCTATGATTTGGATAGACTGGTTGCGGAAGGTGTCCAATGGGTTATTGACCGTGGGCTGGGCTGGTCTGAAGATGCTGAACACTGTGAAGAGCGTGGATGCATGAAAAATGCAGATCCTGAAAAGGTTTCGGCAACAGCCAAGAGCCGAGGACTGACACAAATCGGTACTCTAGGCTCAGGGAACCACTTCTTAGAAATTCAGAAAGTAGACAAGATATACAATAGTAAAACGGCGAGAGTCTTTGGAATTGAAGAGGAGGGGCAGGTAACGATTATGATACACTGCGGTTCCAGAGGTTTTGGTCATCAAATATGCTCCGATTACCTGCGGATTATGGAGAGAGTTGTCCAAAAGTACAAGATAGCATTGCCGGATCGGGAGCTTGCATGTGCACCTGGAAACAGTATTGAGGCAATGGATTACTATCAGGCAATGGCTTGCGCTGTCAATTATGCCTTTGCAAACCGTCAAGCGATAATGCATTGGGTTAGGCAAAGTTTTCAGCAGATCTATAGGGAAGACCCTGAAAAATTCGGGTTAAAACTTGTTTATGACGTAGCCCACAATATTGCAAAAATAGAGAACCACCGTGTCAATGGTGAAGAAAGGAAAGTTTGGGTTCACAGGAAGGGTGCGACACGAGCTTTCCCTCATGGACACGCTGAAATCCCTCTGGACTACCGCTCTGAAGGGCAACCTGTGCTTATTCCTGGAAGTATGGGAACGAGCTCTTGGCTCTTGGTGGGCACAGAAAAAGCCATGGAAATAAGTTTTGGATCGACGGCCCATGGTGCTGGCCGTATGATGAGCCGTGCGGCTGCAAAAAGGCGATACTGGGGTGGAGACATAAAGACTGCATTGGAGAAGCGGGGAATTTATGTTAAGGCTGCAAGCGCTGTAGTTTTGGCTGAGGAGGCTGACCCTGCTTACAAGAATGTTGACATAGTTGCAGAAGTAAGTGATAAAGTGGGAATTGCCACGAAGGTTGCAAGGATTGTTCCTTTGGCAGTTGTCAAAGGTTGAAATTTCCAGCTAGAGGTTACTTTCGCTTCCGTAGATACACCAACCCTTCTTCTATGCCTACCCTTTTAAAGCTGCATTCAAGCGCGCGCCTAAACAAATACTCCTTTGGCAATCATTACGACTTTTCCGCCAACGTGAACGTCTATGTCCGCGCCTTCTTTTTCCTCGGCTTTTAAGAGCAACAGTGAAGGCCTACCTATTTCATATCCCTGTTCAACTCTTATGTTGATCCACGCTTTTCTAAAATATCGATGTTTCACTAGATATCCAGCTAGACACCCGTTTGCACTTCCTGTGGCTGGATCCTCTGGAACGCCATAAGCATCGGCAAAAACGCGGACATGTAGAGCGTTCTCTTTTTTGTATGTTTCACGACAAAATACGAGTATTGCTTTGTCTTTAGGCATCTTCGCACGTTTCACTGCATCCAAAGTTTTCAACGGAACTACGACGAAAGGCAGTCCTGTCGAGACTTCCTGGAGGGGGAATCTATCGTCTATGTCGGCTCTATCAATCTTCAAAACCTGCGAGATTGACTTGGCACTGAAAGTTTTACCAAACGCTGGCTGCATCTGTTTCATCCATAGAAGGTTGACCCGCCCATGGCTGTAGCTGAGAGTGACAGGAATCTGTCCTATTTTCAAGTTAAGAACTATCGTGTTGAGAGGTTTTTTGACTATTTCGCGTTGCAATATGTAGGCTGTTCCCAGCGTTGGATGACCAGCAAAGGGCACTTCTCGTTTCGGCGTGAAAATGCGGACGCAATATCCTGCATCGTTTTTTCCATCCGACAAGATGAAAGTCGTTTCTGAATAGTTAATCTCCTTGGCAATCTGCTGCATCTCGCTATCTGAAAGCACCTTGGCATCTCTGAAGACTGCAAGTTGGTTACCAGCAAATTTTTCTTCAGCAAACACATCCACAATATAGAAGGTTAGCCTTTTCATATAGATTCTCTCCATCAGGCAACTCTGTTGCTAAATGTGATTTAGCACTCAGATTTAAAAATAGGTAAAGTATAAGTGCGTGTATAGAACACGAGAAGTCTGAGCTTCCTCGCGCGCGCTCAACCACAGAGACGCTTGTGGTAGGGTTCTAGCCCGCATAAAACACTATACAAGGAGGGAATCAAAATGCCCAAAGCGTATGTATTAATAAATACTGAACTAGGTTCAGAGGATGCTGTCGCTAAAGCCTTAAAGAAAATTGAAGGAGTAGACGAGGCTTACGTGGCCTACGGCGTCTACGACATAATAGCAAAAATACAAGCCGAATCCATGGATAAACTCAAGGCACTCGTAACCCACCGCATCAGAAGAGTTGACAAAGTCAGATCAACATTAACAATGCTGATAGTTGAGGAAGAAGCAAAATAACTCTTAGCGAAGGCTATATCAAGAGCGCGCGCTCTACACAAGCCACAAACGGCATAGTCTCGACCCTCACAGTTTACTTTGATATTCTCGTGCGCGCGGCAAGTCTCCAATAGTGGACACTTAGGTTTCTCGCTCAGTTTCTCAGGGACCTCATAAAGGATTAAGGGCGAACCACAAAAAGAAAAAGGGAGGATTGCTTGCGGGAGAAATCGCCACTTTTACCAATCGCAGTTGTGAAAGGTTAAAGTGAGTTTTATATCAAACGTTTTGCATTTTTTCCTTTGTTGATTGTGATTTAGATGCCGTTTAGAGATGAATGCGGAATATGCGGCCGGGTTCTTTCAACCCGCTTGCTTAGGCAATGTCAGCGGTGCAAGCGACTTTTTTGCAGGGATTGCATGGTTCCAGATGTTTCCACGGGCGATCCTAGGGTAATGTTGTGTCTTAACTGCGCTAGGAGAATTGTTTCGCCAAGGCCCGTTTCAAAGTATAGTGGACTCACGAGCCATTTGAAGTTCAGGGGTGCCTTTACGGATACCGTCAAGCTTTCCTTTGCGAGGCTGGATGGAATAATCGGCAGTAATCTTCCTATGGGCGCATATCGTAACGAATCGTGGTGGAGTAATTCACCGGGGAGTGCCCAAGCCAAGGCATGGTTAGCTGCTGGTTGGGAAGTACAAGAGGTAAATCTGAAAGAAGGCTACACAGTTTTTAAGAAAACGCAAGGAGCGACTTTCAAAAATCTTAAAAGAAAATCCAAAGAAACCCAGATCAAAAAGCCTTTCACTCCTGTTCCAGTTCGTGTTCCAAAACCTAAACAACCGTCGAGAACGAAGTTGGCAAAGCTTTACGCTAGGATTAAAAATCTGGAGCGGAAGAGAGTTTCTACGCCTAACTATCGTGGCAGTTTTAAGCCCAAACCCAAGCATGAAAAAAGGTTGTTTAGTTCCCATAAAAAGCCCCCGTAACGTTAAAAGTAGACTTCATCTCGCGCTACGAAAAATAACGATGCTTTACGGTTCAGAAGACAGTCGTAGCGCACGTTTTTTAACACTTTGATGCTACCTAGGTTTTGTTTATCAACCATGTTAATAGTTTGTAATGTCTAAATTGTGAAAAAATAGGAAAAGCAGTTTAGAATAAGACTGTTAGCTTAACTTAGAATCTTCTTCTTTGACCTCTTCTTTTTGACCAGCACTCTCGGCAGTAAACAGGCCTGCTTGGGTCGGGCTTGAATGGAACTTCGCATTCCTTGCCACAATCGGAACAAACTGCCTTGTGCAACTCTCTCTCGGACATCTACTATTTCAACTCCTTCACGTTTTATGTGCAAAAATTGCTTCTTGCACGACGCTGTTTATCCACTACGTTGGCGCTTATAAAATTTGTCATAGGAAATTACGCAACCCGTTTAATCTCATGGAAGACTCGCTTCACTCTTTCGAATTTGATAAACAAAAGCGAGTAGTAAATACGCA
>CAZDZM010000012.1:0-7246 GCA_964509945.1 uncultured Candidatus Bathyarchaeia archaeon | reverse complement strand
CGCAGAAAGGCTTTTAGAGATCCGGTAGCTTGTAAATCAGCTTCAATAGGGGCTACTGGAAGAGGTGAAAGCACGTTTACAATTCCCTCGCAAAGCAATCTTTCTAAATCTAGGTTTATTCTTATCTCTATGTTTTGTCAGGCGAGGCATTTTCTACACTTTCATGATAAACTATCTTTTTGACCTGATGGGAACCGTGACCTCGACGACGTTGCTCGGCACGTTTAACATGATTGCCTCAGCATTGGGCCAAAACTTGTTGTGGGGCAAAATCTCGGACCGTTACAAGCTTAGATCAAAACTGATAATTCTAGGAGAATCCATAGCTGCAGCCGCATACTTCATTGTTTTCTTGATTCATAGAGCATTGCTGGATATGCAAGCGAGTTTTGCATCTGGACTATCCTTGATTCTCGGGTTTTCACTTCTAGAATTTTTCTGGTCCATGTCAGATATCGGTTGGGCAGCTTTATTGACGGATGTTACCACAAGCAAAACACGGGCAGGAATTGTAGGTGCCCTTAACTTTGTCGCCTCCATAGGCAGAATCATCGGAATAGGCGCCGCTGGATTTCTCTATAATAACGGTGAAGGCTTCCGCCAAGGAACACTATTCTACATAGTCATAGCAGTATTGATCACAAGCACAATAATAATGTGGATAACTTTGCGTTATGTTGAGAAACCCCAAGGAGAAACTGGAAGAGAGACAACTAGAAACCTTTTGGAAAATAATGCGAATAATAGCGGAGAAATTTACAATTGGTTTCTCATATCGTTAATAATAATAGTAATTGGAGCAACATGCGTAAATCAAGTTTTCCAACTTTTCATCAGACTGTCAGATGGACTGAACGCAAACGGTCCAGAAATGGGGGCGATATTAACAGCATGGAACTTGGGCGGAATGCTAGCAAACCTATTCTGCTGGAAGTTTGCGGACAGAATTGGAAGCGTTAAAATCCTTTTTGCTGGACTTGGCCTAGCGATCACGACGCCTCTTTTCTACGGCTCAGCATCCAGCGTGCTAACCATGGCCTTAATTTACGGGTTAAATGGCGCATCCTTCTGGACAATCCAAACATCAGGATTTGCCTTCGCTGGCGATGTAATACCAAAAGACAAGAGGGGGCAACTTTTCAGTAGATATAATACGGTGATGGCAATAAGCTGGGGTGCAGCAGGATTTCTTATAGGCGGACCACTGGCAGATATTCAAACCCACAATTTCAGCGTTTCCAGCTGGATTGCCTATGTAAACACCTTCTATGCGTCTTCAATCATAGTGCTGGTTGGAATGATATTACTTGCCGTGAAAATTGCAAAGTTGAAGAAGATAACAAATTAAATAAAAATAAGTGAAACACTAACATTGTTTACAGGGCGTTTGCTATGCCTCAGTTTGAAAAAGTTAAAATTGAAGTGCCGAAAGACTGCAACGTAATTCTCGGCATGGCTCACTTCATAAAAGCAGTTGAAGACCTTTATGAAGCTTTAATTAACGCTGTTCCAAACATAAAATTTGGAATAGGTTTCTGCGAAAGCTCTGGCCCATGCCTAGTAAGGCATGAAGAGAATGACGGTGAACTAGGGCGGTTAGCCGCTGAAAAAGCCTTCGAAATTGCTTGCGGTCACAGTTTCATAATCTTCTTGAAGAATGCTTATCCCATAAACGTTTTGGACAAAATCAAGAAAGTGCCTGAAGTCTGCACAATCTATGCTGCCACCGCAAATCCTTTGGAAATCCTAATTACAGAAACTGAACAAGGCAGAGGAATACTAGGCGTAGTTGATGGAATGAAAAGTAAAGGCATAGAAACCGATGAGGACGTCAAAGCAAGAAAAGAGTTCTTGAGGAAAATTGGATATAAGCTTAGCTAGGTCTAAGTGCCACATCTGCAAACGTCGGAGATCAAAACGTCAAAATTGACAATTGAAGAATAGCGTATTGGCCGAAAACTTTCCTTAAACATCTGCTATGGCAAATTTCCCTAATCTTAATTCTAGTTGTTATTTTCCATACAGCCTAAAATGGATAGTTTACAATTCGTTCCTATTAAGCACCGTTTTAATGGTAACTGTTCTAATAATTCCTATGGTCCTACTTCTTTGGGAAGCTACAAAGAAAAAATTTATTGTGAAAAATGAAAATGCAAGATGGGATTGCCCTAGATTTTCCCGATTTCCGCAAAGTGCTGGCCTAGAAAGAATAAGCCTGTTAAGCTCGGCTTTACGGTTTATCTTTGAATCGTTAATTCTGGCTGAGTTTCAAACGAAATCTTTTCTTTCATTTTCATTGTAGCATAATCAACCAAGCGCTTAAACTGTTTTTCCGAGAGGACGTTACGTGCTCTTGACAGAATCTCAAGGCATACTTCCTTAAAAACAAGATCGGCGCAGCCGACTTTTGCATCGTCAACCAATTCTTTGCAAGCTTGAAAGATTTGTTCATTCATAGCAATCCCATCTTGCAGTCAGATATTTAACTCTAAAACATTAAAACACTTATGAACCCTCAATACTTATCCAGAATTTATTAAAGCAGATCAACTTGGCTTCAAGTGCTTGTTGGCTTCCGAAGTCAATATGCGCTGGAAAAGTTCATCTTCAATATTTCCGCCGGTTATCACGGCAACGGTTGTTTTACCCGTGAACAGAGCCTTTTTTCCTATTATTGGCGCAATAGCGGCAGCGCCTGATCCCTCAACAACCTGTCTTTCCTTTTCCCACAGTAGATAGATTGCCTTTTTTATGGTTTCTTCCCTAACCAATACGATATCATCGACGTACTTTTGAACTAGCTTAAATGTTATAGAACGCTTTTCGATTCCTCCAAACAAGCCTTCAGCAATAGATTCATGCATTTCCACATCAATGATTCTACCTGCTTTCAACGATTCGTGCATGACTGGTGAAGCCTCAGATTGCACTCCTAGAACCTGCACCTTTGGTTTAACCCCCTTTAGGGCAATGCTTACTCCTGAAATCAAGCCTCCGCCACCAATGGGCACGATGACGCTATCAACGCTTGGAAGGGCTTCAAGAATCTCTAATCCGATTGTCCCATGACCCGCAATAATCCACTCGTCGTTATAAGGCGAAATGTAAGCTAGATTCTCTTTCTTGGCCAGTTCCTTAGCTTTCTGTTCAGCTTCGTCATAGATATCCCCATACAAAACCAGTTCTACACTGCGCCCCTTTATTCTGTCGATTTTTACCCTCGGCGTAGTTCTCGGAACCACTATTTTTGCAGGAAAATTCAGCTTTTCTGCGGCAAAAGCAACTGCTTGAGCATGATTTCCTGCAGAAGCGGTAATGATTCCTCGGCTCCTTTCGCTTTTACTTAAATGCAGCATTCGGTTGAAAGCCCCCCGAATTTTGAAGGAGTTCGTAACCTGCAAGTTTTCAAGTTTCAAGTATGTTGCTCCTCCACAGAAATCACTTAGAAATTGCGAGTGTATCAAGGGAGTTTGCTTAACAAAAATTTCTATTGCTTTTTTTGCCTTTTCTATGTCCTGTAGACTTACCATCTTGGAATCATCAATAGAGTTAATTGAAATTTGCTTAAGAAGCTTAACTAATTGCATAATGAAAATGCGATTAACAGTGCGGCGCGCGCTGGAAAGAAAAGCTATTTTGGTAAAGTCTACACATCAAAGATATCCTAGAACTTTGTCATGTTTAGTCTTTTGCGACAATATCAGAAAGCCCACGCGAAAATTGACAAAAATGTTGAGTTTATCCAGAAATATAGAAAAAATGAGTGCCATCAAAGCAGAAAGCGAAATCTGCTTATGCACAAAAGTGGATTTAGTCCTTCTCAAAGCGGAGATGTCACTCAATCTATCTTTTTCTATTTTTGCATGTGAAAGCTAGCCTTTATGCCGTTATCTATAAAAAGGCAAGCCACTATTCTAAATACTATAAGCTTGGAACACCATGATCGAAGAACCTGATGATAAAGGATCAGCTGTGCCAGAAAAACTCCTGATCGACAACCCCTCTGACTTTCAATTCCACGCCGCATATCTCGCCTATTCCGATACCTATGACAAAACAGCCAATCCTGAAATCAAAAAACAGCTAAACCAGAACATTGAGGCTCTTCGACAAAATCAAATAGATTACCTAACTTTTTATAAAAACATAAATCAATACCGAATGGAGGATGGCTCTCGGTATCTTTACAATCGGGCTCTCATAAAAACGCAGAGAAAGCGGGAATGGCGTATAAACACGGAAAAACGAGAGAGAAACAAACGTCACAGAAAATAATCAAGAACAGCTATTTCATGAGTTGTATCACAGTTTTAACTTCAGAATAATCTGAACGCTGTACAAATATGATGTGGTGCACGTGTTTAACATGTTTTTATTTTTTTCAACTGAATAAACGCTTTTTTAAGCTTCCTATTCTAGCGTCTCCAGTTCGTGGCAAGTTGTTGTTTGCGATTTTTCAGAGAAAGTATCGGCTACGGAGTAGCTACCCTGCTTAGTGGATTTAAGTTTTCCATAATGCTTAGCGTTCCTTTTTTTCCAATTCGCAACTGCCGCTCGCCCCTGAACATGGATACGTTTACATTATCAATTTGAACGGTATCCCCTAGTGAGATTGAACCTATTTGTTCGTTCCACAAGCAGAGTTTAATTGTTCCAGTTTCATCCGCTATCAAAGCGTTGGCTACACTGGCGTAGTTCCCAAACCTTGTAAAGACAAGCCGTGGTTTAGCAATTTCCACAACTTTAGCCTTCAAACTAACTTGTTTCATTCCGTTCCGCAGATCTCCAATATGAAGAAGGTTTGCCGGCTTGTTTTTCTTGATTTTATGCCTGCAAAGCGTGCCAGCTTTCCTGAGATTTTTGATTAGATTATTTCGTTCCAAGAGAAATTCGTTAGGTATTGAAAATTGTGCACAAACTTTTTGGCCCTTTGTTATTAGGAGAACAGACTTGTGGGGTAGCTTACTACGGCATTTTATTGAAAGGCTTCCACACGTGGAATCTTGGTTTTTCCAAGCAGAATTCAACGCATAAAAAAATCTGTCTGGGTCAACCTCATATTTAAGTGAAAGGAAGGCAAGATATTCGCCAATTGATTCTTTGCTTCGCAATATTCTTCTACTCTTTTAAAGCTTTATTCTCTGTCGTTGGGAACATTGACCCACTCTTGCCATCTCTTGATAGTCTTACAGCGGAAAATGGCGAATGACTTTTTCCTCCCCCTTTCCATCAACCATTTTCACTGCCGACCATCACATGTAACGTTGCAATTGTAACCTAGTCTTCAGTGATAGAACGTTGCAGTCTCATAATACGCAAAGTAGCTTATAAAGCAATAGGCAAACACACGTTGACATAATTTTCACAGACTCCAGACATGGTGTCCCTCTTTTCAGATGATCGATCAAACAACCCGTCGTATCGACATCGATGCAGATTCCGCTTTTCGAAGCATACATTTGCTTTTTAATTAAACCCTCAGCTATAAATCGGTGAGACTTTAGATTTTATGTATTTGCTGGGCTGGTCTATGTGGGCGCGAGTGCTGCTTTTTGATCACTTCAATTAGCCCTGCATTTGCGTCAACTTTTACTAGATCACCCTTTTTGATTACTTCCACCGGGTTTATTTCCGGTTTGTCAACGATGGGAATGAGTTTTCCATAGAGTCTTTCAGCCAGCAGGGCACCAATGGCTATTGTTGGCTCTGTTTCCAAGTTGATGATGGCGTTTGGCGCCTTGTTGCATCTAGAAGCTTCAAGGATAGTTGCAGAGCTGGTGGTTGAGCCTGTTCCGTAAGGAAAAATGAGAACTTTTCTTGAAACATTTTCGCCATATAACTCGTGTCGCCTATTCATTATTAAGCCAGATTTAGGGTCTAGGGAATCATACAAGCATAGTGGCTGTTTAGTTACAAGAGCTTCTCCTTCAGCAACGCCCATCAAGACGGGGCTACATTTGACTATGATTTTTCTCATTTTTGGCATCAGCTCCTTGTTCCTAATGCTGTTTCGATGCATTTTTCTGTGCTGTTGAGTATGACGTCGGTAAATTTATGGAGTGAGACCCAAGCCAATTTGACTGAATCAGTCATTACAACTCGCTGTCGTTTGAGTGGTACAAAATTCCAACAGGTGTCAGCGATCACTTTTCCGCCTGCCGCCTCTATTACATCAATGAGCCCCATCTTGTGGGCTAGCGTTTTCGCTATTCTACTCGTGAACACCAAAAGTCTGACATCTTTCTTGACTTTTTTGCCTCTAATAAGGTGCGCCACTTTCACTAGTTCTTCAACTGAGCAGTGAGGGCACCCGACGCAAATCACTTCAGGCCGCCCATCTTGGAGTGTATTGAGTTTTTCCCGTGTCTCGCCAAGCTCATTGAGTCCAACACTAATCTTTTCTTCAGGCTTTGTGCCGCCGCAGGCCTCTGCTATAGTCCTTGTCCCGGGTGTAACACCGCATATGTGACATAAGGATACTGAGCCTCCAACCGCGGCGGCTGTGCAAAAGGCTTTGAGCTGATCAGGCGTCACGTTCCCTGGAATGCCAGTGACAACAGGAACTCGCGCTCCAGCAGTCGACCCGATGAAAAAGCCTAAGACTCCATAATCAGTACATGTGAAGGAATTAGCATCCAGTCCATTAATTTCGAAAAGAATTTGCCCTCGCCTATTCTCATCGAGATAAAGGCCGAACTTTGGGTACTTTCCCAGCACCCCCGCGCAAATGTCAGCTAGATCGCCTAACTTTTCTGTTCGCGCACCTACAACAGTGTTAGCAAAAGTAACAGCGTTCGATTCGCCCCAAGCAATATTCTGACCACATCTCAAGTTTGCTCCAGATTGATAAGGAGCACAAGTCCATGTGGGAATCGCGCCCATCTTTTTGAAAGCCCTAGCTAGTCTAAACTGTTTTTCCGCAATCGAAGTGGGTATATGAAGTTCTCGCCATATATTGAAGTCGATTGAGGATGGATTTAAAGTGGTTGGGACCCGAAAAGTGGCGCCTGCGCTGCAAAACCTCTCAACTAACTCCAAACCAGCGTCTGAAATCCATCCATAGGCCGCTCCATCTATGTGGACGCTTTCTACTTTGATCATTCTATCAGCTTTGTAAATGTCTCCAAGCTTCGCCAGAACACTCATAGCAATTTCAAGTCCTTCACCACACTCACCGTTAAGCACAGTCTCTTCGTCAGCTGTAAGAAACATACCTAGTCAACTCTACATCTTCATGAAAAAGGTT
>CAZDZM010000011.1:0-28322 GCA_964509945.1 uncultured Candidatus Bathyarchaeia archaeon | reverse complement strand
AGCACATTAATAAGAGGAAAAGAGTCAGGTATGGGTCATCTTGAACTTTTCGTTTCGCAGTCAAATTTTTTCAGTGGCTTTCAAAAGCCATTCGAAAAGGCAGATTACATAATTTTTGGTGTTCCCTTTGATGTTACAAGTACATACCGTTCAGGAGCAAGATTCGGACCTAGCGCAATTCGCCATGCATCTCTTAACATAGAAACCTACAGTTTCCGCACAGAAATAGACGTTGACGATTTGGCACTGCACGATTTAGGCGATCTGCATGTATCCATAGACACAAAGAAAACGTTGAAAATGCTGGAGCTCGTAGTGAAAGACATTCTAGAAGCGGAAAAAACGCCCGTAGCGATAGGGGGAGAGCACACAATAACGTTGGGTATAGCAAAAGGCTTAGGTGTTAAAGCCTCAAAGACGGCGATAGTGAGTTGTGACGCGCACCTTGACCTGCGCGACAAGTTTATGGGACTCAAGCTTTCACATACAACTTTTATGCGTAGAATAAACGAGGAAGTAAAACCAGCGAAGATAGTAGAAGTCGGCACGAGAGCTATTTGCAGAGAAGAACTAGCCTACGCGAAGAAAGCTGGAATAGAATTTTTAACATCTCAACGAATAAGGACAGAAGGAAGCACACAAATTGCAAAACAATTAAAAGAAAAACTTTCTGAGTACGAGAACGTTTACCTATCCGTAGACATGGACGTTCTCGACCCAGCTTACGTGCCAGCAGTGCAGAACCCAGAGCCAGAAGGCCTTGAAACACAGGCTCTACTTGATATCATAAGCAACATATGCGACAAACGAGTAATAGGATTTGACGTTTTGGAAATCGCGCCAAACTACGACGAAGGCGTTTCAGCAATACAAGCTGCCAAAGTAACGTTCGAGATGCTCTGTCAATTGGAAAAGTCAAGAAAACATTGACAAATTTCAACTCGACTCCTTTCTCAAAAGTTTTGCAATAAAGAAGCCGTTGCACTGATGAGTATGCGGATAAAGCCTTTGACAACTTTCTAACCCTCTCAAACCTGATAAGCCTATTTTTGGGGTTATTTCAGTCAGCGAAAACTCTGAGTGCCACTTTAAGAACCGTTCAATGAGCATCTCGTTTTCTTCTACTGTTACGCTGCACGTAGAATATATTAAGGTGCCCCCGGACTTCACATTTCTAGCAGAATTGTTTATCATCTGCCATTGAATCTCGGCCATTTTATCTATTGAACGTGGAGTGAGTCTCCACTTAGCTGAGGGTAACCTTCCAAAAGCGCCTGTGCTGGTACATGGTGGATCTAAAACTACCACGTCGGCTTCAATTGTTAAGGGCAGCGGGTTGCATACATCCGCGATTATAGGTATTGCGATCTTCACGCCCATGTGAGCAACTTCGCTCTTCCAAACGTTCATTCTACGCTGCGAATAGTCAATGGAATAAATGGTGCCTCGGTTTTGCATCAGCTGCGCTAAATGGGTGGTTTTAGCTCCAGGCGCGGCGCAAACATCCAGAATCACCATTCCCGGCTTTGGGTCAGCCGTTTGTGCTGCGAAACAACTTGCCTTATCTTGAATATAGAAGAAGCCTTCCCTGAAGCTTTTTGTTCTTGGTAGAGGCTGTTTCGCGTCTAAAACTCTATATGCGTATTCTACTGATTCGACCTTAGCCAGTTTAATCTCTTCTTCGACAATTCCCAAAATTTCTTTCTCAGACGCTTTAAGAGTATTTATTCGTATGTAAGTCGGCGGTGAATGCATACTTGCTTCTAGAAAGGTGACTGCTTCGCTTCTGCCAAGAAGTCTGAAGCAATACTTCACAAACCACGTTGGATGAAACGTTAGAAGACCTATCCTTTCCTCATCGCTTACACCGCCAAAAATCTCCGCAGGCTTTTGGGTAAGCAAAAATCCTAGTACGGGTTCGACGACCAGGAGAGTTCTCCAGCCGAGTATTGCGCGGGCAAGTTTAGCTATGTTTTCAGCCTCGTTCACGTCGATTTTTGACCAGTTTTTCTCAATTCTTGTTTGGTAAACGTAAAGTCGTAAAAATGCCTGAACGCCTAGATCAAATTCACCTATGGCCCGGGGAGTTATTACAGCATTTATGAATTTGTCTATGAAGTTTCGACGCCTAGCTGTCTCGCATATAAGCCTATAGGCGAATCTAACAGAATCAGCGTTGGTTATGCCTAACTGTTTAACAGTCCTTGTCAAGGCTAAACGTTCACTTAGCTTTTGCATTTCCATCCAACTTAGGGTTTCAATCGCAAGGGTCCAAGCTTCTTTAAGCAACCTACGCACTCGCCCAAACCAAACAGTTTAAAACTGCAAAGATTGTGTTAAGTAAGAGATTTAGGCTTATCCCTTTCATATAGATAGTGAGTGGAGATGACACAGCAGAAGCTCCTAGACGAATTTTACCGCCCAGAGGTTAAGCCTCAGAAGGAAAAGGAAGCAGAAGTTCTGCGGTTAACTGAAAATAAAGCGAGGGAAAAGAAAAAGCGTGCCTTTCCGCCAGTAGCGCCTGAGAATCTGCCTCCTGCATATCTTGTCTCAGCCACCTATGACGGCCATGCAGAAAAAGCCTTAATCAAACTTTACGAACCCACCTCGGGCAAGATTTATTTCTGGTATGACAACACTGGCCACAAGCCCTACTGCTTAACCAATCTTTCTCAGTATGAACTGGAAAAAATCGATCGGTTGACTAAGCATTCAAGCTTTGACCATTTTGAATTGGAAGAAAAGTTCGATCCGTTGCTGGATAGAGAAGTGAACATAACGAAAATTGTAGCAAAAGATCCTTTAGCCATCGGCGGCCGCCCCCAAGGTTGTATTAGAGACATAATTCCAGAAGATTTTCCAGCCATTTCAGATACATCCATCGCTTCTGAAGACATTAGAGTCTGGGAATCAAAAATAAAATACTACCAATCTTACATTTATGATAGAAAACTTTTGCCAGGAATGATTTATGAAGTTAAAAACAATATTCTCGTTCTGAAAAGCTTGGAAGAAACCGAAAAAACGGTCAGGCAGATACGCGAAATTTTCAAGGATGCTACGCAGGAAGAGCTTCAGCATATTGAACAGTGGGCTAGGCTTTTGGAATATCCGGCTCCAAAATTTCACCGAGTGGCCATTGACATCGAAGTTTGCGCGCCTGTACCAACCAGAGTGCCGGATCCGCGAGAAGCCGCTTACCAAGTTATTTGTGTTTCACTTTACAGTTCAGACGGCCAAAAGAAAGTCTTGTTATTGAAAAGAGAAGGCGTTCGCGAAGGAAATGAGCATCTGCCAGCCGACGTGACTCATGAGTACTTTGACACTGAGGAGGAGCTCATTCGTGCTGTTTTTGAGATTTTGTGGAGTTACCCATTTGTCATAACGTTCAACGGGGACGATTTTGACTTGCGCTATTTGGCGCACAGAGCATTAAATTTTGGCATTAGAAAAAGCGAAATTCCGATAGAAGTTGGCAAGCGCGTTTGTTTGTTAGGATATGGCGTGCACATTGATCTGTACAAGTTTTTCTTCAACCGTTCAATCCAAATCTACGCGTTCAACAATCGTTACCGCGATGTAACACTGGAAGATGTGGGCAAAGCCCTAATTGGAATGGGAAAGATACGGTTAGACAAAGCCATAAGCGAATTGACTTATACAGAACTCGCCAAATACTGCTTCAGAGACGCAGAAATAGCTTTCAAGCTAACAAGCTTTGAAGATGAGTTAGTGATGAAGCTCATCCTCGTCCTGGCCAGAATAAGCAGCATGCCAATGGATGACGTGAGCCGGCAAGGTGTTTCTCGATGGATAAGAAACTTCATGCATCGTGAACATCGAAGAAGAAACATGTTGATTCCAAATTCTGAAGATATACTTGCCAAAAAAGGTAAAACAGCAACCAAAGCAGTCATAAAAGGCAAAAAATACAAAGGCGCAATAGTTGTGGAACCTGTTCCTGGCGCCCACTTCAACGTTGCAGTCATGGATTTTCCGAGCCTATACCCATCCATAATAAAGGTTTGGAACCTCGGTTACCAATCCATACTTTGCCCACATCCAGAATGCCGAAACAACATAATACCTGACACACCGCACTGGGTCTGCACAAAAAAACGCGCCTTAGAAAGCCTCATCGTTGGATCCCTTAGAGACCTCCGGGTGCAATGGTACAAGCCAAGAACGAAAGACAAGGCATTATCAGCTGAACTTAGAAGCTGGTACAACATCACTCAAGGAGCCCTTAAAGTCATTTTAAACGCTAGCTACGGAGTATTCGGAGCTGAAACCTTTGACCTTTACTGCCCGCCAGTGGCTGAAGCCACAGCCGCTATAGGGAGACATTCCATAACTCAAATACTCAACAAAGCAGAGCAGCTAAGCATTCAAGTTCTTTATGGAGACACAGACAGCCTCTTCCTAAAGAACCCTTCAAAAGCGCAAATTGAAGAATTAGCCCACTGGACTGAACTTAAATTGAAAATGAGCTTGGACGTGGACAAAGTTTACAAATACGCAGTTTTTAGCTCCCGTAAAAAGAATTACCTAGGAGTTTTGGAAGACGGAACAGTCGATGTTAAAGGGTTGACAGGCAAGAAAAAACATATTCCAATTTTCATCAAGAACTCCTTCAACAGAATAAAAGAACGATTAGCAACTGTTAAGACACCGGCAGACTTTGAAAAAGCAAAGAGAGATATTGCCGAAATTGTTCGCGATTGTTACATGCGATTGAAAAGGAGAGAATGGGAAAACTTGAGTGATTTGGCCTTTCACGTAGTTTTGGGCGAAGAACCTGAACGTTACACAAAGACAACGCCGCAACATGTCAAAGCAGCAAGGATCCTAAAAGAAAGTGGAATAGAATTGAAAGCAGGCGACTTAATAAGTTTTGTCAAGGTTGTCAAGGAGCCGCATGTAAAACCTGTTGAACTGGCGACAAAAAATGAGATTGACATTGACAAGTACATTGCTTATTTGCATTCAACCTTCGACCAAGTCTTGGACGCATTAGGTTTAGATTTCGACGAAATAATAGGATTAACTAAATTGGAACGTTTCCTGTGAGCAGCGCTCAACCTTCGGTATGAACCTTCAGTCCATGCGATTTCAGCGGTTCGATTATGCGCGGTCGTGCTAGAGCACTTAGCAAGACATACCCTATAACTGCAATGGTGATTAAGCTACTAATTACAAGGCTTAAAACGAAGGCACTCCACAAAGGTAATGTCGATCCTGGAAATACTGGCACTTGTTGTTGGATGAAAGGGTTGCCCTGAATATACAGATAGTATAAATATAAACCGATAGGAACACCAACCGCGAAGCTGCCAGAGACGCATGAGGCTAGTTTATGTCTTCTTAGTGAGAATATGATGAGGGCAGCTGTGAAATTGACTATAGGTCCTACAATGACGTCGGCTGGGTCAAGCCAGTAATACGCGTTGCTAAAGCATCCGAGGGCAACTCCTAGGATTAGGGGCCACCCGAACAAGGCTGACAAAGGAATCAAGCAGTCGGCAAGACGCAACTGAATAGGCCCATAAGTTATGGGTCCACCCATCGTTGTCTGGACAATATTAATCGCGGCGTACAAGCCTGCAGAAATCGCCATCAAAGCCAAATCTCTGCTGTCAAATTTCATTTTTTCCACCTCCTACACCGGGGTTTGTTATAGCGGAACGGGTGGAGGTCCACTCACCCGCAGGCTAGCTTTATGCTCACGCTTCTAAGTTATTAAAGTTTATCAAAGCGGTTGACAACATAGATATTTTGTGTTGCTCATTTTTTTATTCTGAGTGGGTGTGATCTCTGTCAATTGCGCTCAGACGCACGTCCTTACGCTCACCCTTTCAACTGGAGTCTCTTGTCTAACGGAAGCTAACAAATCACAAAGCGGTGGAGAATGATTAAAACATGAGAAAAGATACACTACGGTGAAAGCGTGCAAGTGAATTCTTTGCTTTTTCCGTATATCTGGACGCTATGCGCAGAAAAGAGCTACAACGATATCCATTGAACAATCAAGGCAACAGAAGCTGAAATCAGTACCAGAAGCGAAATAATCAAGACAATTTGTCTCTCGGTCGAAGGCCGTTTGTAGGCAATAAGAGTGATTAAGCTTCTTATGTGGTCAGAAAACAGTTTGCTACCATCAAAAGAAACATTTGCTTTTTTCCTTAAAACGAAGTAACTTAAGAGAATAAGCAAGGAGTTAAGCACATATGGTAGAATAGAAATTACAAGAGTTTGTTCAATGTTCGCAACAATAGCGTAGGAAGCTATTGTTATACCAATGGCAAAAGAGCCAGTATTTCCCACAAAGATTTTGCCTTTGAAATTAAAGAAAGCTAGGATAGCGTAAATGAGGATGGGAACGTAAAGCATAACTTGGAGTTTGGAATCAGATCCGAAAAATAATCCCATGAGCACTATGGATGGGCAAATGGTCTCAAGTCCATTTAATCCGCCCAGCTGATTTACGGCGTTTGTTGCTATGGTTACAATTAGTGGGATGACTAGAAAGTAGAAGATTATTTCACCAGGTATGCCGAGGACGTTTATTGCTTGGAAGTCTATCTTGCCCCAGAAATAAGTTGACATGGTCGGCGTTCCTTCTCTCAGCGTAGCTAAAGGCAAAGAGGCTAGGATTGGCAAGAAGGCTTTATGGCGCCATCGTAAATCCAGCCAATCGTCAAGCAGGCCCATGAAACCGCCGAACAATATGCAGACAGCCAAAGTTAGAGCCGGAGAAGTATTGTTGCTAATTTGAACAATTTTGAAGAAATATAACAAGAAAAGGTATGTTGCACTAGCTAAAACGTAGATTACACCTAAACCATTTGGAACTAAGGGGTTGTTTGGTTTATGGTAATCAGGAACTTTTGGAAACAAACTATCGTCTCCTTTTCTTTAACTTGGATGATCACTGTAGTATTGTTGCCAGTCTATTTCGTAGAGGCATACAAGCGGTACGATGCCACGATATTTGTTACTGGCGTCGTATGGAGATAACGCTAAGCCTGCAAAATATGCTTCTTTGAAGTATTCAGGTTGTGTGGCTGATTCGTCTGGGATTATAAAGCCAGTTTCTTCGCACCATCGCTGTTTTCCCCAACTCATCAACTTGTAGATTGTCGAGTTCTTCCCTACAGAGCCCCATTCCCATCTGTTTGTCTCGTTATTGTATTCTCCAAAGGTTTTTTCATCGCTCCATGCAGATTGATTATCAAGCAAACCCATGTGCACGAATCGATCACGAGCTTTGCCTGAAATTCGGGCCATCCACATCCATTTTCCTTCATCGCCGAAACCAGCAAAGCTTGCGTACCAATAGTTGCCTGATTGGCTCATACTAAGAGTGGTAAAAACGAGAATGTACTTTGCATTGTATTTCTCTAACATTTTTAATGATTGTGTCTCGTTTGCCATAAAAATGAAACCTATATTCTCTATTTGCGTGGCATTTATTGTGGCGTTATCAGCAAGAGAAGTAACATTTCCAAGCAGTGATAACCAGTACCCGTAGTCCCACCAACTGCAGACAACTGTTGTTGAATCAAGATTGCTCCTAGTCCAATCCAACATGTTTAACCACTCTTGCACAGGTTCATTGGGCGCTATTGGAAGACTGCCTGCGGTGACAGTTACTGGAGCGTAAGCTTGGCCATACACTTTAGGCACCCCTCCTGATTGGGGTGCGAAAGCAAAGTTTGTCACCAGAAGAATGAATATCAGAAAAACCGCAGCCCCGCTGAATTCTTTTCCCACACGCCCCAAACCGTGCTTCGTTTTCATAACGATTTTCGGTGATTCCCTCAACAAAGTGTAAAAGGGCTTTAATACACCAAGAACTCCTACAGACGCCAAAAGGCTGAAGGCTGGCGCCAAAAGCACAAGCAAGCGCACCATGGAACAAGCAAAGTAGAGGGATGTTAGACCAAAAATCAAGAGAAACAAGTTTCTGTTGTTGGGATTCCTCAAGGTGAAGTATAAGCCAGCTATAAAGAACAGTATTCCTATGCCTAATTCGTAATAGATTGAACCCCAAGCAGAAATTCTATGTTCAGCCACAGATTCTATCAGAGGAGATTCAGCGCGTACAAAAGGATCTATGACTGAAATAAACTTTCCAGCGATACTCTGCATATAACCAAGTTGCCATAAGACAATGAAGCCGCCGATCAACATGATTAACAACGCAGTCACGAGTATAATCTTTGACTTTGTTGATAGGCGAATTCGAAGAATCTCAAAGAGGCATAGCAAAACAAACATGCCTGCAACGAATATCATTGGAGCAGTTACAAGATATTTTGTCGAAACATAAGGAGCATTTATGGACAGGAACAAACCCAAGCCAAAGGTTAGGCTGTACGACAACAAGAGACGCTGAGTATACCTTTTTAACAAAATCAGAGCGAAAACGAACATCACTGTTAAACCTATTGGATAAAATGATGCCCCCCACCCGGTACAGAAGTATGCCAACCCTGCTGCTGAGCCAAGTGAATACTTCACAGTTGAGCTGATAGGCCTTTCTTCTTCGATCGCTCGCAAGAACATGAAAACGAATAATAAAAGAGCAACTATTCCTATGGTTTCGTCGTCAAAAAAGCCTAAAGAAGTTCTTTGGACAAAAGATGGCGCTAGAGCTAGAAAAAGAGCTGCAAATAAACCAGTAGTTTTTCCCTGCACGTCTTTGCCTATAAAGTAAATGATTAAACAAGCCAGCGTGCCCATTATCGCAGGGAAGATTGCGCAAAACTCCATCAAATCAACGTTTACACCCAATAACGAAATAATGTCATAAAGAAGTGCTGCAGTCATCGGTAATGCCGGGTATGACATGCCCATGTTTATTCCGTCTGGATACCAGCGTTGTCTGTCAGTCCAAAAATTTGGCCAATAGGGGGAAATTAGACCGTTTTGCACCATATATCTGGTCAGGCTGTACTGATAGTAAGGGTCAAATTCAGAAAGATGTACAGAACCGGTCTGTATTTCCCAGCGTAATGGCAACACGCGTATTGTAAAAGCGACAAAAAGTATGAGCAGTAAAGCTGAAAAAGTAATTACTGAACTGTGGCTCACCTTAACTCGCAGTTTCCCTAAGCCTTTAAGACCGTTAACAACGCGTTCCTTCGATAGGAGCCCTTTAATCCCCATTTTAAGCCATCTCTTTCACACAGATTGATGAAGTGTTTTATTATCCTTGCGGTTATTGATGGGTTACACGAGATAGGTCATTCTTTGCATTTTATATCTTTTTGCATTTACAGCGAAGCTTTGCGTTTGTAGCCGTACTTTTCAGGGTCATAGAAGGGAAAAGACACAATTTTTGCCTTTGTTTTTCTGTCACGGATTTTCACGTTTACAGTGGCTCCTTCTTGAGCGTTGAGAATTCCTACATAACCGATTCCGATACCGCATTTAAGGAGTGGTGAAAAGCTGCCGCTGGTTAAATATCCAATTTTTTCCTCTTTATCGTCGTAAATCTCGAAACTGGGTCGTGGGACACCTTGTTCCAAAAGCTGTATTCCTACACGTTTACGTTTGATTCCTTCAGTTTTCTGCTTTTGCAAAGCTGACTTTCCTATGAAGTTTTCTTTCTGAAGTTTAACTACAAAGCTTAATGCTGCTTCTAACGGGCTGATGTTTTCGCTAATATCTTGGCCATACAGGCACATTCCAGCTTCCAGCCTTAGCGTGTCTCTAGCGCCAAGTCCACATGGTTCAATTCCAAAGGCCCTCCCAACTTCAAGAATGGTTCTCCACAGCTCAATTGCTCTGTCTGGCATTTTCAACGGCGCATTCCATATGAAGACCTCGAAACCGTCCTCGCCTGTGTATCCTGTTCTGGACAGAAAGACATCTACGTCTCCTAAGAGAGAGCACCCACATTTGAACCGTTCAATTTTCGTCAAGTCTTCTGAGGAGATCTTTTGCAGGGTTTTTTCGGCTTTCGGACCCTGAACTGCTAGCATTGCTACATTATCAGAAATTTCTTCGATTTTCACGTTGAAACCTCCAGAATTTTTTACTAGCCAATTGTAGTCTTTTTCTCTGTTACTGGCGTTGAAAACTACCAAAAACTTTTCTTCAGACAGTCGGTATGTTACAAAGTCATCGATTATCCCGCCATTTTCGGTACACATCACCGAGTATAGCGCACTATTAGGCACCAGCTTAGAAACATCATTGGTTATGACATAATTCAAGAAATGCTCAGAATCAACGCCAGTTATCACTACCCGCCCCATGTGGGAGATATCAAAAAGGCCTACGTTATTTCGCACGGCTAAATGCTCAGGAATTATACCTTTATACCAGAGGGGCATTTCGAACCCAAAAAAAACTGTTAATTTTGCGGTTTGCCTATGCGCCTCATAAAGCTGTGTCCTGCGAATCTTTTCCATCAAAACTTCCTTCCTTACAACAGTCTATTTGATGGGTTTTACCTCAATATCTATGGGTAAAAGTGAAAGTTTCTTGCCGCACTTTGGGCATCTTCCATTATATTCATGTAAAATCTCATCTGGAGGTCTTAATTCAACACCATCATACAATACTTGACCGCACCCTTGACAAATAACACGCTGCGGCACTCCATAACGCCCCTTTATGATGACAAGAAAGGTAAGACCCCCAAATATTTATTGATTACTAATCATGAATGTTCTACTACCCAAACCTGTAAAAGAATTCCTTGCATAGAAACTCTTAATTTGATGCAACGCTAATTTTTGAGAAACCATTTCATAAAATTTAGGCGTGGTTCTGCAATAATGGGAAGGTACACATTGATTATTACCGAAAAGCCAGATGCAGCTCAAAGAATAGCCTCAGCCTTGGATACAAACGGAAAAGCTAATGAAATGGAAGAAAATAGAATCCCATATTACGTGGCAAAACGGGAAAAAGACATAGTTGTTGTTCCAGCGTTGGGACACCTATACACTGTCGCCAGCGAAAAAATCGGAAGAAACCATTATCCCGTTTTCAGTTACAGGTGGGTACCAAGGTATGCCGTCGAGAAGGGGGCAAAACAAATTCGAACGTGGCTTACGGCCATTTCGAAGTTGGCAAATAACGCAGATGTGTTTATTGACGCATGCGATTATGATATTGAAGGAAGCATAATCGGTTACTGCATACTAAAATACGCATGCAGCGAGAAAGAATACATTTCGAAACGCATGAAATATTCCACGCTCACAAAAGAAGAACTTGAAAAATCGTATGCAGAACTCTTGCCCCACTTGGATTTCGCACTCATAAATGCTGGACTCACGAGGCATGAGATTGACTGGCTTTACGGCGTGAACCTCTCCCGTGCCTTGACAATAGCGGCAAGGAATTGGAGCGGAAAATACGCGACGTTAAGCACGGGAAGAGTGCAAGGACCTACGCTTGGGTTTCTTGTTGCTCGCGAAAAGCCCGTACGATGTTTCGTGCCTACGCCTTACTGGAGTATAAAGGCAGAAGTTGAAATAAATGGCGCAATTTTTGAAGCAGAATACGAAAAGAAAATCATCAGAATAAAAGACGAAGCAAAGGCAATAGTTGACGCATGTAAAGGAATAGATGGCGAAATAGAAAAAATCGAAACGAAAAAATTTCAGCAAACGCCGCCGCTACCTTTTGATTTGGGTTCCTTGCAAGGTGAAGCTTATGGCTTTTTCGGTTACACACCAATGCGCACCTCAAACATAGCCCAGCGACTATACCTAGACGCCTTGATTTCGTATCCAAGAACAAGCAGTCAAAAACTTCCACCAGCAATAAACTATGAAGCAATACTGAAAAATCTGAGAAGGGTTCCGGAGTACCAAGAACTCACGGCAGAACTTCTTGCAATGCCGAAGTTAAAGCCCACAGAAGGAAAAAAAGAGGATCCGGCACATCCTGCCATTTATCCAACTGGAAAACTGCCGGAAAGGGTTTTGGATGTTTCGGAAAAAAATCTTTGGGACCTCGTCGTTAGAAGGTTTATGGCGGTTTTTGGTGAACCATCAATAAGGCATAGTGTGAAGGCGGTCATCGACGTTGATGGAAATCACTTCTACTGGAGAGGTAGGCAAACTTTGAAGGAAGGCTGGCTACATTTCTACAAACCCTACATAAGATCTGAAGAGGCCCTCTTGCCGTCCATGGTAGAAGGGCAGAAAGTCAACATTGAGAAAGTGATCTTGGAGGACAAGTTTACCAAACCACCACCAAGGTATAATCCAAGCAGCCTTCTCAAAAGAATGGAAGAGGAAGAAATCGGAACCAAGGCCACAAGAGCTGGCATTATACAAACTCTGTACGATAGAAAGTACATTCGAGAAGAAAGAATTGTAGTAACAGACTTAGGCTTTGAAGTTTTAGAAGTTCTAAAGAAGTATTGCCCCGAGGTTATTTCTATAAGATTAACGAAGGAGCTTGAAGAGAGAATGAATAAGATTCAGTTAAACAATGAGAAAAAAGAAGATGTTATGATCGATGCTGTTGAAATTCTCAAACCAGTAACAGAGGAACTAAAAAGGAAAGAGATGATTATAGGCGAACAATTAAGCAATGCTATAAAAAAAGCAAGGATGGAGGAAAGAACCATCGGTAAATGTCCAATTTGCCAAAATGGAAAACTCGTGATATTGTACTCAAGAAAAACTGGCAAACGCTTCGCTGGCTGCACAAATTACTTTGAGGGCCTGTGCAAAGCCTCATTTCCGCTTCCTCAAAAGGGAACTGTAAGACCGCTTGGAAAAAACTGCCGCGGCTGCAGCTGGCCCATCGCTCAAGTTCGAATAAAAGGGAGACGACCTTGGGCACTCTGTCTCAACCCGGAATGTTCATTGAAAGAAGAAAGGAGAAAACGAATTGAAATGCAAAGTCTGCAGTAGGGAGGCCGGCGAGAAAGGGTACTGCGAGTTACATTTGAAAGCCTACGAGAATATCCTCAAGAAATACAGTTTGTGGAAAAAGGCATTAAAAATCTCTTGGCAAGAGTATTTAAGTGAGATTGACAAGAATCCGTTAACAGGAGAATGGGCTAGGGAAGTGGCAGGATACTTAATCAAAAGTGGAGAAAGACAAAATGTCGCAGAAAGCTAAGAAAAAAATCTCATCAATATCGTTTTCCATGAACCGGTTTTACAGGAAAATTTCTACCGCAAAACCTTCAACACTTATTATTTCCATAATCGCGATCGCCACTGCCATATTCCTCTTTGGAGGCGGCTTATACAACATCATAATGAAACCTCTTCCTTCAGTTTATTATGGTGGGCGCTTCTATTTCCTTTATCCCGAGCTGGGATCCCAATTTATATTCGACACCGTATTTGCGACGGTTCTCTACGGGCTTGGTATTATTGGATTGTTAGCTGCTTATCAAAGCACAAAGTACGCCTATAATCCGAGACAAGCCTACATGGCGCTTATTACTGGATTCGTTCTCTTATTCCTAGCCTACGTATTCCTCGAAGTTTTGATAAACATGAAGCTTGGTCGATGATTTTACCAAGGGTTATTTTTTAAACCCAATATGTATGCTACCAAATTCGTCAACAAGTGAATTGGTGGGGTTATTACAAAAACTGCTATGGCCAGTTCCCAAGATACAATTTGCAGAGGAAGAGAAAACAAAACCGCCCCCACTATGAAGTCAACTTGATCAATAATAGGCAATAACCCTCCCGGAGCGATTCCAAGACGTCTCTTCAAAAAAGCTCCCGCCAAGTCTCCCAACAGCGCCCCAAGAGGCGATAATAAAATAAAGAAGGCCGGATAACCGAAAAATACGCTTTCTCCTAAGCCAACAGCCATCCCAATAGCCAACCCGGAAAAAAAACCTCTAAGAGTCTTATTTCTGCCAAAGATTGGTTTTCCATCAAAAAATTTCTTCTCTCCGTCTATGGGATGACCTCCGCCTGTGATTACTGGCACCGCGTTTGCGCAGTACGCGGGTAATATGAACTTTAGTGCTTCAATGACTAACCGGGCTATATCCATTTCATCAACCATCCTCAATGAATTGGATACTCATGTATTCCACTTTCTTCTATTTTTAAAAGACATGACAGTGGCCTAACCTTTTTTGGAGCCTTTTCTAATACCGCCCTAATTACCTGTGTGTTTTCGGTAGGTTTCATGGCAATTATTGTATTGGCCCAAAATTTTAAAACTCTTGTAGCAACTGGTTCTACGCTGACGTGGGCCTCGTTAAAAACACTTCTCACCTGACTTGTTATTAGAACTGCAATTTTCTGGGTTTTGGCAACTTGCGCCAACAATGCTATTTGCCTATTCAATTCACGATTTAGCTCAAATGTCCTCTCTGAGGACTCTGCGACTCTAAGGCGGTAAAGCGACGTGAACGTGTCAACAACTATGAGACCAAAATTCTTACTTACATACTCTCCTAGATGATCTATGAGAGCTGTTTGCTCGCGGAAATCATTCGGCCTGACTAAAATTATTAGCTCCGCAATTTTTTTGAACTTTTCAGAAGCTATCTGGGAGAGCCTACTCGCAGAGAATGTGCCGTCACAATCTACAAACAATGTTTTGTAACCTTGTATCGCGCAGTTCACGGCGCATTGGATGGCCAAAGTGGTTTTTCCAGTTTCAGGTTCTCCATAGATTAAGCTAATGCGTTCGGGTGAAATGCCACCACCTAGAACTCTATCTATGACACCGCAGCCTGTTGGAATATTGTTCATCAAGATTACGCACATCAACGATTATAAACCGCTAAACTAATAATGTGTTTTGCTCTTAGACATATATGCGATTAGGAAAGCTTTATGAAAGCAAAGATTGCAGTCGCGACAGTTTCAGGGAAAGCCTACTTTCTAACAGTTAATGAGTTGAAAAGAAAGAATGCGCCGTTCTTGAGCGTGACACCGAACGAACCTATTCCTGTAGAAGTGAAAGTCGTCATAACTACGGAGAAGGAAAAACATCTGATAAACCATGAGAGGATCTTGATTTACAAGGATAACACAGACCCAGAAGCGGTGGTGAATGCGGCATTAAAGATTGCTCACGGAAAGGAGTCTTATGAAAAAATTGTTATAGGCATAGATCCTGGCGAAGTTTCTGGATTGGCAGTTTTAGCAGACGGGAAGATTATTGAAACAGAAAATTGCTTCAGCATCGAGGAAATACTGCATAAGGTAAAGAGCACTCTGAAGAATTTGGACACTTCCACAGCCACAGTTTCCGTAAAAATTGGTGACGGAGTGCCAACGTATAAGGAGAAACTCTTAGACGCTCTAGATGAAGCATTGCCGTCCAGCGTGGTGCTGGAAGTCGTTAGCGAAGCTGGAACAAATCGCTACCTAAACGAAACTAAACATAGGAGAGGGCTAAGAGACATTATTTCAGCCACAAGAATAGCTGGAAGAGCAGGTTACACGTTTCCGCGGAGTAAAGCACATGAACCGAATAGTTGAAAGAGGCAAAACTCTATTGATTGAGGGCCCGGCTTCTGTAACCATAGCCACGGGTAGAGTCGAAGTTTTCGGTTTTCCGGCTGACAGCACAAGCAAGATTGTGATACGGGAAGGAAAGCGATTGCCTTTTGCGGTGGAGGAGACAGCAAGCTTTTGGATTTTTTCCGACAAAAACGTGAGCATTGAAGAAGTTGATGGAAATACAATTCCGCAATCATGGATCAAGTCATACGAAGAGCTTTTGAGCCTCCAAAAGAGGCCTATAACTGTGATGGTTCTGGGAACGGTTGACTCTGGAAAGACCAGTTTCTGCACGTTTTTAGTGAACAAGCTACTTCCAAAAAAACAGAAAGTGGCAATTTTAGATGGAGATTTAGGTCAATCTGATATAGGACCGCCATGCACGGTTTCCTATACTTTTGTGACGAAGCCAGTAACGGATCTTTTCAACCTAGAAGCAGAAGCCGCGTTCTTTGTAGGTGTTACCTCGCCAAGCAACGCCATTGACAAGGCAATAGACGGCTTAATAACACTAAAGAAAGAAATTTTGAGCAAATCTCCAGATTTTATCGTCATAAACACTGACGGGTGGGTTGAGGGAGAAGACGCCGCCAGATACAAGATCAAATTGGTCGAGAAACTCGAGCCTGATATGATTTTCTGTATCCAGCAAAAAAACGAATTAGTGCCCATACTAGACATGATTGAAGAATATCGAAAAAACATTGTGGACTCGCCGCTTGTTATAAGACAAAGAAGCAGAGAAAAACGCAAAAACCTACGGGAGCTAGGTTACATGAAATACTTAGAAGAAGCAAGAGTGCAAACTTTGCCTTTGAGCTCTCTGAGAAATGAAGAAAGTAAGTTATTTGGTCTTGGTAAAAAGCGAGAAAATATTCAAGAGACTAAGAGAATCTGCGACCTTTTAGGAATGAGACCCGTACACTTAGCTGAACTGCAAGATAGAATATGCCTAGTCATCGGAAAAAGAGGCTTGATTAATCTAGATTGCATAAAAAAAATTGAGGGAGCCACGGGGAAGAAGGTTATGTTCGTTAGTGAAGATGAAGAAAAAGGGTTACTCCTGGCGATGTATGATTCTCAAGGGAGATTTCTCGGAATAGGTGTCTTACTTGAAATTGACTATTTGAAGAAAATCTTAAGGGTTTACACTCCCGTTTCTGAAGGCATTTCAAGCATATCCGTAGGAAAAGTGAGGCTCGACAGGAATCTAAGGGAAATTCCAGCTCCCGACGAGGAAAACAGTCGGAGCTCATGACACCATCGGAGCCTTGAAGAAATGGCTGATCTCATGAGCAATAGCGTTATCGCTGTTAGGTAAAGTCTTCAAGCTACTTCGTATCCATAATGGAAGAAAACGTTGACAATAAAACGTAGCAAAACGGTGATCAAGAAACACTATTGCGCCCTTATCTTCCAAAGTTCTTATGGGTCTGCCGGCGGCTTGAGAAGCTTTTCGCATTGCTGGAAGAACATAACCGTATTCGCGTCCAAGTCCTGGAAAACATTTTTCAAAATAGCTGATTTGAGCTTTAACTCTGGGACAAGGCTCTGCATAGGATACACCCACGATTACCGCAGAATTCATCTGGTCACCTGGGTAGTCCACGCCTTCTGAAGAGCGACCGCCTTGAACCCCTAGAAGCACCGCACCACCGTGCTTAGCGTATGCCTTAAACTCTGAAACCATTCTTTCATTTTCCTTGGAACTCATGCCTCGATGCTCATGAAAAAGCGGCTTCTCCAAAGTTTTTTCTAACCCTTCTGATATTAGGGCTTCCAGAACATCGAAAGAAGCGGCAAAAATTCCAGTGTTCGCTGAAGTATTCTGAACAACCTCATTTGTTCTCTTTATTATTGTCCTATACATTGTTGACGTTCTTTTTTCCATTGCAGTTGTGACGCCTAGGCAGACAAGCGAGAGAACGTGCTCTTTGGGAAAAGGCGACGGCATAACACTTTTTACTGTGTTTTCCGGAAGTTTTGAGATTTTTGCATAGCCTTCTAATGGTTGGAGTGTTCCGGACATGACAATATTAGAATATACCGAGGAGAAAACAGGCGCGGTGACTTTGGAAGGGTCTAGAGCAATTATTTCTAGTTTTGCCGTGTCTGCACCTTTTCTGGTCTGGTATTTACTTACAACGTTCACAAAAGATTCGTCTTCGGCAGTTTCCAGCCATCTTAACAAGAACTCACTCATTCCGTGAATGAAAGAACGCGGATACTTTCCTTCAACGAGCAAACTTCGCTTGATGGAGCTGCCTATTTCATGAAAATGTTCAAACAGCTCGCGAGGCTCATCCGTCCCTGCTTTTCTTTGAAAAAATTCCGTAAGAAACTTTGGTGGAACCAATGCCTCTTTATCGATTTTTTCTGCCATTTTTTCGATTTCAATTCTGACAAGTTTTGCCAAAAGTGCGATGTCTTCATGTTTGAATTTTTTTGCCTCAAGCTCTGCTTGCTTCATAACGAAGAGGGATAAGCTGCTACTGGAAATTTCGACAGCTGTTTCAGGCAAATTATGTGCCTCATCAACAATTAAGAGGATTTTGCGCAAGGGCGTCTCAAGATTTTTGAGAAAAGCGGCACGAATCAATGGATCAAAAATGTAAAGATAGCTTAGCGCAATTACGTTAACGTCGGTTAGTAGAGTCTTCACAAGTTCGTAGGGACAGAAACCTTTTTCTCGGCAGATTTTTTGGATTTCCGAAGCTTTACATGGAGAAGAAATAATTAGTTGCCGAACCTGCGAGTATTCGTCTATCTTCTCCTCCATGTTTCGATAATATTGGCACCTATCTTTAGCCTTTAATAACTCGCAGGCTTCCATGACCGATTTAGCATCTGAGGCATGCCGAATTACAAAGTTGTTCAGGCACATTTCATGTCGTCCACGCATGGAAACTCCAGAGACTGGCTGCCTTTCAGAAATTGCTCTTAATTCCTCTATAACCCGTTCATGCTGGCGATGGGTCCGTGCAACGTATAATATTTTCAAATCTCTTTCAAGGGCCTCAGGAAGGCACGCGGATAATGCTGCGATGGTTTTTCCTAAGCCGTTGCTTCCTTCAATTAGGACTGATTGGCCGTTCTTAACTGCTTCATAAACCGTTTTGACGAGTTCGCCTTGAAAAGGTCTTATCGTAGCGTATGGAAAATATCTTGCGATGTCCTTAACCAGTTCAGTCATTTTTCCACAATCCCACAGACGGGCAGTGCATGTTTACCGGGCATTCTCTGCATAATGGATTTCTAGCCCTACAATATTTTCTACCGAGCGAGATTAACAAAATATGGACTCTTAAATAGTTTTTCGGATGGTAAAACAACTGAAGAGAATTGCGGACACTTTCATAATCTCCTTCTGCTGATGCAAAGCCTAACCGTTTTGCCACACGATTAACATGGGTATCCACGGGAATTGTAGGTTTCTCTGCACAAAAAAGCAAGACAACATCAGCAGTTTTAGGTCCAACGCCGGGAAACTGCAGAAGGGTCTTTCTTGCGTCTTCAAAAGGCAATGACAATATCGGTTTCAGGGTTCCGTGAAATTCTTCAATGATTATTTTTGAAACATGCTTTATTGTTTTGGCCTTATTCCTGTACAGACCAGCAACCTTCAAACATTCTTCAATTTGATTCTTTGGCGCCTTCGCCAATACTCCGGGGGTTATTTCGAATCGATTCAAAAGATTTTCGAAGGCTTTTGCAGTGTTTCTGTCAGTGGTATTTTGGGAAATTATTGTTATGATTAATGTTGTAAATGGATCTCTGCTTGAGGATGTCCATTTTGGCATAGTAAAAGTTTCTTGGAGCATCTGAAGCACCTTTTCCGCTCGGCTTTTAACCATTTTGTTGCAACGCCTTTGAAAACGATAAATAGTGAATGAGCCAAGCTATAAATAAGCAATGGAGATTCAAATGATGGAACGCGCGAAAGTTGTAAAAGAAGAACTACTTGAGCAAAACATGCGTTTTCTAGCAGTGTATGTGGAAGCAAAAAATGCTTGTCTAATTCTGCTAAGCGAAAAAGAGGACAAGCTTGGAACCTTGGCAATCGCCGTTCCAAAACCCAGAGATGCACCTGGGCTAGCATCTTCATCCATTCTGTTAGGCGACAAAAGCGCCATCTCAGCTCGCATGTTCGCCGAGTACGTTGCCTCGAAAAAAGGAAAAATTGCGCTGGTTTCTATTTACTTGGAAAAACTCAACGAGACACAGGCCCAATCGATTTTCATGCGGTTAATCGAAAAAGTCGTCCACGCAGAAGCTGAAAAAGAGGGGACACCGACGTGAGTCCTGAAAGTTTCACGAAGTAAGTGGAAGAATCAAAAGAAGTGTTGCATATGAAAGACGAAACATTGCCCTTTGAAATTTCACGCATTATGAAAATAGGTCCAATTCTACTGTCTGAGAAAGCGAAAGATTACGAAATAAAACTTTCCCCCAACTTTTGCAATAGCCGAAAGCGAATCTGCACAGCGTAAGCAACTGAATGAGTTTGGACGCTATGCGACCGTTTGCAAAGCCTAAAGAAAGGTTTGAACGCGCAAAGATCCTGCTACGCGCGCGGTTTGTGAATGAGCATATACATTAGTTTTTATATGGATAAGATTAAAAATAGATAAGTTGGTGGTTTCATGTTACACGAAACGGAAGAAAAAGGTGGCATAGTGTTGAAAGTTGAAGATGTAATGGTGAAGGAAGTAATAACCATTGATGAAAATGTAACAGTCAAAGAAGCAGTTGAGGTCATGAACAAGTTCGAGATTGGCTGTTTAATCGCTGTTAAGAAAGGAAAAGCCGTAGGGATAATAACAGAGAGGGACCTCTTAAAGAGGGTAATTGCAAAAGCGCTGGATGCAAACAAGACTAGAGTTAGTGAAGTTATGTCTAGTCCTCTGGTTGTTGTTGAACCGAGCACGGATTTGGAAGAAGCTGTGAAATTGATGTTTCAGATGAAAATTAAGAAACTGCCGGTGGTTGAGGGCAAACGCCTTGCAGGTTTGGTAAGCTTAACGGATATAGCCCGTTTCCAACCGCAAGTGATAAAAGTATTAAAACAACTGTCTATAAGGCAGGAAGCGCCGAAAAGCATTAAAAAGGTATTAGATTACTACATTGTTTGAAGAAACCTTTTAGATAGAGAATAACTTTTTCCTGATTTCAGATTTTATTGTAGAAAGTGTTTCAACAAATTAGAAGAGAGCAGCGGTGTTTATGATAAGAAACTAAATAAAATAGACAGCGCATTAGAAGAATGCATTTACACTGCGCGGACATGGCACGTTGATGAAGAAAACCTTAGTGTTAGAAGTTGATTTCGAAGAGCCAGAGATAGAAAAGATCCGGATTGCAGCCGATTTTATCAAAAAAGGCGGGTTGGTAGCTTTTCCAACAGAAACTGTTTACGGTTTAGGCGCAGACGCGTTGAATTCAAAAGCGGTTTTGGCTCTTTTTAAAGCGAAAAAGCGGCCCCTTGATAATCCGCCGATAGTGCATGTTGAAAACATGAAAGATGTCTATAGATTAGCAAAGGAAATCCCACCTAAGGTTGAGAGGTTGATGAAGTTTTGGCCCGGACCTTTAACGATGATTTTCAAACGGTCGACGATCGTTCCCGATGTGACAGTTGCCGGTTTAGACACTATTGCAATCAGAATGCCTAGGCACAAGGTTGCTTTGGCTTTAATCAGAGAAAGCAGCTGCCCCATTGCTGCACCAAGTGCAAACCTCGCTGGGAAGCCCAGTCCAACGTCTGCCAAGCATGTTTTTGAAGACCTCAATGGCAGGATAGATGCGATTTTGGATGCTGGACCCACTGATGTCGGAGTTGAATCAACGGTTTTGGATTTGACTGTGCATCCACCACAGATTCTTCGCCCTGGAGGAACTTCTTTTGAAGCTTTAAAGGAAGCCCTTGGTAGTGTAAAACTTCACCCGATTGTTATTGCGGAAAAAGAGTTGCCTATTGAGGGACCGCGATCTCCAGGGATGAAACACAAGCATTATGCGCCAAACGCCGCGGTGATTGTTGTGGAAGGGTCGATTTCAGCGATTGTTTATAAGGTTAAGGAGTTGGCGGATTCCTATGAGAAGAAAGGCTCTAGAGTAGGAATTCTCGCTACCGATGAAACGGTTGCTTATTACAGGGCGGATGTTGTGAAGACTTTTGGAAGCAGACACGATTTAGCTGCCGTCGCAAAAAATCTGTTTAGGCGTTTAAGGGAATTTGATGCAGAAGGCGTTGATGTCATTATCGCTGAAGGGGTGTCTTCTAAAGGGCTCGGCTTGGCAGTTATGAATAGGCTTCGGAAAGCTTCTGGCTATAATATTGTTAAGGCAGATTAGTGTTAGAAAAATTTATATTGAAGAGATAACTTTTCCGTGTAGAATTTACAGCGATTGATTCGCTCTATGAATTAGATTAGGTGAAAAAATGTCTGTTGGATCCTCGGGAACAGTTCCAGTTTTGGTACTGAAAGAAGGTACAGGGAGAACAACGGGAAGGGAAGCTCAAAGAAACAACATTATGGCAGCGAAGATTGTAGCTGAAACTGTAAAGACGACGCTGGGACCACGCGGGATGGACAAAATGTTGGTCAGCAGTATTGGTGATGTTGCAATAACGAATGACGGCGCCACGATAATGAAGGAGTTGGACGTTCAGCATCCGGCTGCTAAGATGCTTGTGGAAGTTGCAAAGGCTCAGGACAACGAGGTTGGCGATGGAACAACGACGGCTGTAGTATTGGCTGGAGAACTCTTAGCTAAGGCTGAAAGTCTTCTTGAGCGGAACATTCATCCAACAGTAATCATCGACGGATACAAAAAAGCTAGCGAGAAAGCTCAGGACGTTTTGGATTCTCTGGCAATTCCGGTGACCATGAATGATGATAGGCGTTTGATGGAAGTTGCCATAACATCTATGGGCAGTAAGGGCATAACAGTGGCTAAGGAACATTTTGCAAAGTTAGCCGTTGAAGCCGTTAGGCAAGTTGCTGAGGAAAAGGATGGAAAGATCAAGGCGGATATTGATTTGATCAAGGTTTTGAAGAAACATGGAAAAAGCTTAGAAGAAACAGAGCTTGTGAAAGGAATGGTGATCGACAAGGAAATAGCAAGTCCACAGATGCCAAAGATTATTGATGGTGCAAAGATTGCTTTGTTGAATGCGAAATTGGAGATTAAAAAGACCGAGTTCGACGCCAAGATCAACATTGAAAGTCCGGAGCAAATGAAGCTTTTCCTTGACGAGGAGGAGCGCATGCTCAGGGAAATGGTGGATAAGATCATAGAGGTTGGCGCTAACGTCGTTTTGTGCGAGAAGGGCATAGATGATGTTGCGGTGCACTTTTTGGCGAAGAGGGGAATAATGGCTGTTAAGAGCTTGAGCAGCAGCGACATGGAAAAACTGGCCAGGGCCACAGGCGGCAAAGTAATGGCTAGTATTAAGGATTTGACTGCGGATGTTCTGGGAAAAGCGAAACGTGTTGAAGAAGTCAAGATCGGCGATGACAAGCTTGTTTACGTGCGCGAATGCAAGAACCCGAAGGCTGTAACGGTTGTTATCAGAGGCGGAACGGATCACGTGATTGACGAGGCGGAACGTTCACTTCATGATGGTCTTTCTGTGGTTAGAAACGCCATTGAAGATGGTAAGATAGTTGCTGGCGGTGGTGCGCCTGAAGCCGAGGTGGCAGCGCAGTTGAGGGACTATGCGGTTATGGTTGGTGGACGCGAACAGTTGGCTGTCGAGGCTTTTGCTGATGCTGTTGAGGCTATTCCGTTGACGTTGGCTGAGAACTCCGGTTTAGATCCTATAGATATCATGGTTGCTTTAAGGTCGAAGCATGAGAAGGCAGAAAACAAGCACCAAGGGATTGAGGTGTTTTCTGGTGAAATCAAAGATATGCTTGAACTGAAAGTTGTTGAGCCACTACGAGTAAAGTTGCAAGTTGTCAAGTCAGCTACCGAAGCTGCGAATATGATTCTAAAAATTGATGATTTGATTGCGTCGAAAGGCGGTGGAAAAATGCCACCAATGCCTCAGGGAATGCCGCCAGGAGCCGGCGGTATGGGTGGCATGGGTGGTATGGGCGGAATGCCTCCGTACTAAAATTCCGGATTTTTCTGTTTTTTCATTCTTTCGGAAGATGACTGTCAAAGGATAGACTCTCTTCAGGTTGCTAAAAGAAGTGGCTGCCTATGCTGTTCAACTGATCAAAACTAGTTCGCACCTAAAGAACAACATCCTTGTAATCATAACTTTCATCCAAATCAACATCAGAACTGATGGTTGGCTAGAGCGCACGCGTGAAAAATGCCGCGAGCGTATCCTTTCTCATAAAAAAAGTAAAAATTGAGCTGATCCTCTTCTCGTCAAAGGTGGAGAAAATATACGATAGAGCCTTAAGGAAATTTCTAGAAATCCACAGGCAGCGATTATGGAATTTGAAAACTATTTTCAGACTCACTTTTTAGTGTTCTTCGAGTGGTCGCTGTAAACCATGGCGAATTCTCTGCTTACAAACTTGCGCGCGCGGGTGAGTTCAACAGTCATTTATTTTGCCATCGGCATTTTTACGTTTTTTTCTCTTGCTATTTTCTGTGCTTTTTCGTAGCCTGCATCTGCATGTCTTACTATGGCTGTGCCTGGATCGGTTGCTAACACTGTGGTTATGCGTTTTTCTGCTTCTTTTGTTCCGTCTGCTACTAGGCACATACCCGCGTGGATGCTGTAGCCTATGCCTACGCCCCCACCATGGTGTACACTAACCCATGTTGCGCCTCCAACCGCGTTTATCAAAGCGTTTAGTATCGGCCAGTCTGCAATGGCGTCGCTACCGTCTTTCATGCCTTCTGTTTCTCGGTTGGGTGAGGCAACGCTTCCGCCATCCAAGTGGTCGCGACCAATCCATATAGGCCCAGAAAGCACGCCGCTAGCAACCATATCATTCATTATTTTGCCAAAGCGGGCTCTTTCTCCAAATCCAAGCCAGCAGACGCGAGCAGGCAAGCCTTGAAACTGCACCTCTTGTTTTGCTTTGCTTATCCATCGGCACAGTTCACGGTTGTAGCCGAAATCTTTCAAGATAACGTCATCCAAAGCGTAGATGTCTTCTTTGCTGCCCACCAGCGAGGTCCAACGAAAAGGACCTCGACCTTCGCAGAACATTGGTCTAATGTAGCGTTGAACAAAACCAGGATAGGCAAACGCTTCTTTGAAACCTGCGTTGTAGGCTTGCTGCCGAAGGTTGTTTCCATAGTCAAACGTGACCGCGCCCTTCCGCAGCATCTTAACCATCGTTTCCACATGCAATCGCATGCTTTCGCTTGCACGTTGCAAATACTTTTGCGGATCATTTTTCCTAAGCTCATCTGCCTCTTCCTTTGACAGGCCTGCAGGATAATAGCCATTCAGAGGGTCATGTGCGCTGGTCTGGTCAGTTAAAACGTCTGGGATTACGCCTCGCCTTAAAAGTTCAGGATGCACCTCTGCCGCGTTGCCTAATAGGCCGATGCTCCTTGGTATGGCTTCGCTTTTGGCTTCCAAAGCCAATTTCACAGCCTCGTCTAAGTCGTCCGTCCACATTTCCAGATATTTATGCTTGAGTCGACGGTCAATAGCTCGCTTGTCAATCTCCACGACTAGGGCAACGCCCTCATTCATTGCGATAGACAAGGGTTGAGCGCCGCCCATTTCGCCTAAACCAGCAGTTAGGACGAGTTTTCCACGTAGAGAATCGCTAAAATGTTCCCTCGCCACGGCTGCTAGCGTCTCATAAGTGCCTTGTAATATGCCTTGGGTGCCAATGTAAGCCCAAGAGCCGGCGGTCATCTGCCCATACATGATTAAGCCCTTTTGCTCCAGTTCATAGAAGTAGTCCCAAGTAGCCCACTTCGGCACAAGCATAGCGTTAACAATCAAAGCCCGTGGAGCCCACTCATGCGTACGAAAAACAGCCACGGGCTTGCCACTTTGAATAAGCATGGTCTCGTCAGGCTCAAGCGCAATTAAAGTTTCAACAATACGCTCAAAACACTCCCAATTCCGTACGGCCTTGCCTGTTCCGCCGTAAACGATGAGTTTTTCAGGGTCCTTGGCCACTTCAGGGTCAACAACGTTAAAAAGCATCCGCAAGATTCCTTCAATTTGCCAATTTTTGCAGTGAAGTTCAGAACCAGTCAAACACTCAACAGGACGTTCGACCTTGAACAAGACAGACCCACCAGTAATAGACAGAAAAGGTGAACAAACTTTAATTCTTTGCCCAATTTCTATTCAGTTTCAGCTGAAAGGAGAGGTTCACCCTGCTGTTCTTTGTCAACAACAATTCTGCCATTCTTGATGACTTTATCAACAAGGTTCACGCCGAAACGATACCCGAGAAATTTGTGATTCGGCACACCTAAAACTATAACATCAGCCCTTTTGCCTACTTCTAAACTGCCAACTTCACCAGCCCGGCCAGCGGCATGAGCCGCATTAATCGTCGCAGCAGTTATGGCCTCAGCCGGAGTCAACCTCATAAAATGGCAAGCCAAGGCAATGACTAACTGTTGGCTTTCAATCCAGCAGCTGGAGTTAAAATCAGTTCCCAAAGCTACGGGTACGCCGAAATCAATCATGAGCCTCGCATCTGCGTAGCGTCCCATCATCAAACTGAAAGCAGCTGCGGGAAGCAAAACCGCGACTACGCCTTTTTCAGCCATAGCCTTGACCCCTTCAGTAGAAGAGAAAAGCATATGCTCAGCAGAAACAGCTCCAACTTCTGCCGCGAGATCGGCACCGCCCAGCATACTCATTTCATCAGCGTGAACCTTAGGGCTTAATCCATGGTTTTTGCCAGCGACTAAAACACGTTTGGCTTGCTCCAAATTGAAAACTCTTCTTTCACAGAAGACATCACAGAATTCCGCCAAGCCCTTCTCTGCGACCTTCGGGATCATGTCCTCAACAACCAAGCCAATGTAACCCTCAGCATTGCCCCTATATTCAGGTGGAACTGCATGAGCACCCAAAAAAGTTGGAACGATGTCGACACAGTGCAGCTGATTCAAACGTCTGGCAGCCTCCAAAATTCTTAATTCGTCCTTGGTTGTTAAACCATAACCGCTTTTGGTCTCCACGGTAGTTGTTCCGTACTCCAACATAATGTCAAGTGTTCCAAGTCCAATTTCCACGAGCTTTTCAACATTTGCCTTTCGGGTTTCTCTAACAGTTTTCAGTATGCCTCCGCCAGAGGTTAGAATTTCCATGTAAGAGGCTCCTTCAATCCGCATCTGAAACTCGTCTTCCCGCGAACCAGCAAAAATAAGATGCGTATGCGGATCAACGAACCCGGGAAGAACCACTTTTCCCTTAGCGCTAACAAGATTTTGAGCCTTAAAAGCCTTTGCGACATCAGAAGTTTTACCCACAGAGACAATGCGACCTTCCTTAATAGCTAAGCAACCGTCGCGTAGTATTCCCAGCTCCCGCATCTGTTTTCCAACGCTAGGCTTTTGACTGTTGCCAGCAAGCGTTAAAAGTTCATCGGCGTTTACAATTAGCAAGTCGGCATCTTCTTTCGGTTTGGATTTACCAGTCCTACTCAAAGGCACCGCCTTTTCCCATCATGTTTTGCACCGCTATTTCCAATACTCGATCTTCGGTTAAGTTATCAATTTTAAGATAGTAAGCAGCCACGTCAATAATAGCCTTTAGGGGAGCCATACCGCAAAATTCTGCCCCTAGAATAGGGAGGTTATAACGGGCACACTCCAACTTCAACAATTCAAAAACGCGGTAAAGCGGAGTCTTCTCATAATCGCTTATGTTCATACCTATCTGCGTAACGTTTTTTTCAGGAATTAAGGCAGCCATAGCTTTAACGTTTGAAAGGCCGCCCTTCTTAGCATGTAAGGCCTTCGCAATCTTCTTGGCCACTTTCAAATCACCAGATCCAAGATTCACGTTGAAGCCAGTCATAACCTTCCTTGCGCCTGCCACAGTTGCACCGGCTTTAGGATTAAAGCTGGCTGAACCAAAATCCGGCTTCCGCTCAGGCCTAACCATCATTTCAGCCAGTCTTTCATACTCACCCTCACGGATCCAGTCCAGATCGTGCCGTTCAGGCTTGACGGCTGCCTCACCATAAAGATAAACAGGCACGTCGCCTTTTTCCGACAAAGTCTTACCAAACTTTTTGGCAAGTTCCACGCAGGTACCCATTGACACATGCCTTATAGGTATAAACGGAACTACATCCACAGCTCCTATTCGGGGATGCTGACCCTTATGGTTTCGCATATCAATAAGCTCTAAAGCCTTAAAAGCCATAGCTAGAGCAACTTCAACCACAGATTTTCTGTTACCAACGAAAGAAACGACAAGCCTATTATAATAATCGTCAAAAGTGCAATCAAGCAGATAAGCGTTCTTCACTTTCTTGAGCTCGCTAAGAATTAACTCCACAACTTTCGGGTCTGCAGTGCTGAAGTTAGGTACACACTCGATGATTTCCATCCTGCACACCAACTTAAACCTAGGAGGAAACAGGGTTAATATACATTGTCAAAGGAATCAATCAAAACAAGGGGCCAGTCACAGCTAAAAATCCAAGTTCACGTTTAAACTTATAAGGCATCCGCGAAATTCTTTCTTTGTAAAGGAGGCATTGACTGCGAACCGAGAAATAACGTTTGAAGTTCCAACTTGGAATCAAATATACAAGATGCTTCTGGACCAAGCTGAAAAAATACGTAGAAACGGCTTCAAGCCAGACATCATCGTTGGCGTCTCGAGAGGCGGATGGCCTCCGGCCAGAGTTTTATCAGACCTCCTAGAAAACCCTAACCTCGCAAACG
>CAZDZM010000010.1:0-30334 GCA_964509945.1 uncultured Candidatus Bathyarchaeia archaeon | reverse complement strand
AAGCTGCGCCACGGACCCCGTGAATTTGATATTCAACGTTCAAGATATAGCTTTACCTGTCAAATTTCAATATTTTTTGAAGCTTGGAAAACGCTTTTTGTAATGGTTTAGGCTTAAACTTTAATTGCCTAAAAAGTTGCTCTCTTAATTGCATCAAATCGGAAATGCGCAGGTTAGTGTATATACGTTGTACACGTCTACAAAAAACAGATTTGAAATCCAGAACGTTTTAATTTTATGCATGACACGTTTCTGATGGGTTGAATTACGAATTGGAAATGAAACCTCCCGCGTCTTTCAAATTTCTGCTGAAGCGGCGCGGATATTCTGAAGAGACGATTAAAGAAATCTGGAAATGGTACGACTTTTCTGGAAGAAAAGGTGTGGCTAGTTACTAATTTCAGCGACAGAAGCTGCGCGCTATATGGAAGATTGTTTTTATAGCCTTCTATTTTGCTCGAGTTTCCTACAGATTGATAATCTTTTATCCTAAACAGGTGACATTTATATTCACAATAAGAAGATCCTAGATCTTTTTTCAAGATGCCTTTTTCACTTACTTTCTTGACAATTTTGCATTCTTTAGGTTTTCCCCATTTTCCGGAGTACTTTCAAAACTTTTGCAGCATCAATAACAAGCAAATAGTCAATGTGCCAAAACTGCCATTTCACCTTTCTAAGATGCCGTTTTATTCGCTCTCTCACACTATTCTGGGCAGAGCCCACAGCGCACGCTAGAGCCCACATGAACGTATAGGTCTTTTAGAAAATTTATTTGCCCAAAGTACCCCAACTTACGCTAATATGCTTACTGACGGAGTTCAATGAAACATAAATGCCCTTCGACATGTGCACGTAGCTAAGAACTAGTCTATTTATGCGACTAGTCTAGATTGGCACGCCCTAAATTGCATTTCGCCTAAGGAAGTTCCAAGAGTATTGTTTAGTAGTCTTGGATGTGTTATAGCTTTTTCAATATAGGAATAAGGTTTCCACAACGCTTACATCGAATAGCATTATTGTATACAGATTCTAACCTAAAAAGCGTTGAACGTCCACACTCTATGCATTTAGCAAACCTTAGCCTTTTGCGTTCCTTCTCCTTAAGAGCTTCGCGTAGCGCATAAGAAATAGGCCAGTAATAATCGCTATACACTGGTCGCCTTCTCCATTAAGAAGGACCTATTCTGTCAATTATAAAGTAAATTGCAAGATACGTCATATCTCAAGAATGGGAATATTTCTTAGTGTGCCATGCCAAGCCAAAAATAGAGTGGGCTAGAAGTTGTGAGTCTCTAGGGGGCTTAACATAGCAGTGAAAAAAGGGGAGTTTACGGATCGTAGCCGCTATTCCTGTTCTCCACGCCCCGACTTCTCAAGAATCGGCAGCGCATGCTAAATTTTAGGTACTCGCGCGAAAATACTCGCTCTCGTTAATATCTATGATTAGCTATTTGAACCGGGACTTAATGATTCGCATGCCTTGCGAAATAGCGCCCTCACTCTGTTGTATTCTGTTAGATGTGACGCCGTCAAACTCCAAAGCTTTTTCTTCGCCGGTCTTCACATTCTTGTATAAGAGTTTAAATCTAGGAGTGTAAATTACTACTCGCTCGGCAACTTCAAAGATTTCATTAACAATTCTTTTTATATCATTCGGGCGCTTAACTAGTCTATCTCGAACAAAATCTACATCTACGTTTTGAGCGACTTCTTCTATGCTAAATTTTGCAATTACTTTCTTAGGATTTTTCTCAGAAGGAGCAGGCGGAAGTCTCTCCAGCGTAGCGTCTCGGCCATATTTGTCTAATATAAAAGAAGCTTTGGCCTCGTTTACTAACCGCTCTTCTCCCTCAGGTCTAATTATACTGCCGCCTTTCGCAGTTGAACTTTCAGCTTGCTCAGGCACAAATTTATGCTTCAAAAGAATAACTTCCAAAACTCCCTTGTCAACTTTTACCGTGTAAGCACACTTGCGATAGTAATCAATCGAATATTTCCCACTAACCACTATGTAAGGTTCATAATACTTGTTAATGGAAACAAATTGAATTTCTTCCGGTTTAGGCTTAAACAATCCAAATCTAGTAAATAGTTGATGTTTTAGTTTTTCACTTGCAACCCTTATCACTGTTGGATCGATAAGAGTCTCATAAACAATAGTTTTCCTTGCAACTATGTTTTCTTTTACAGGTGTGGTTTCGGCCGATATGACTATCTTCTCAACAGATACGGTTTCAGTCAAGATTAAACCCTCTCTTTCTTCTTTCATCTGCATCTTATAGCAATTATGAATTTGAAAAATGAATCGTGCATAACCTTGTTATTAGTTTAGCGCGGCTATCTCTTTTCTGGTTTTTTAAATGCTGAACTGGCATAGAACCCCATGCAACCCAACACAAGCGCGCGCTGGCGCTAGATGGACGCGCTTACAAAAATATTAGGGGCTATAGCAGTTTAGAATGTGAGGCTCAAGATGAATCTGTACAAGCTTGTTAAGGAAGAGCTTTCTGGCAATGTCGCCAAATCCTTTGTGGAGAAAATCTCGGGTTTTCACAGGATTCAGGCTTCTACCATGTTTCATGAAGCTGCAAAATACGTGAAAAGCGAATTGTTGAAGATTGGTCTGAAAGACGCGGCGATTGAACGTTTTCCATCAGATGGTGCTACGAAGTACTGGACTTACCTTTCTCCGGTCGGCTGGGAAGCCAAAAGAGCCGAGCTGCGTCTTTTGGAACCAGAGGAAAAACTGCTTGTCCGATATGAGGAAGTGCCCACCTGTTTACATACTTACAGCAACGCAACACCTCCCGACGGGATCACAGCCGAAATTGTCGAAGTTGGCGCCGGAACCAAGGCCAAGGATTACAAGGGAAAAGAAGTGGGAGGCAAGTTTGTATTAGCCACTGGCCGAGCTAGGCTGGTGCACGAGCAAGCTGTTTACAACTTTGGCGCAGCAAGCGTCATCACAGATACTTTGCCCTACGAAATGAAAAATGTCCGAGAGAGCATAGACCTTCCAGACGCATACGGATATCAGTCCATCTGGCCCACAGCCGAAGAACTGGACAAGGTTGCATTCGGCTTCTCAATAACCAAACGTCAAGGAAATTACTTGCGGTCATTACTCAAGGACGGCAAACCCGTAAAACTAAAAGCTAAGGTGGACACCCGACTGTTTCCAAGCAACTTGGACGTTGTCACCGCCACGACACGCGGAAATTCAAAACCAGACGAAGATATCTTTCTGATCGCGCACCTCTGCCATCCTAAGCCGAGCGCCAACGATAACGCCTCTGGTAGCGGCTTACTCTTAGAAATCGCCAGAACAATTAAAACATTAGTCGATTCTGACAGGATTGCGCCTCCAGCAAGAACTATACGCTTTATTTGGGTGCCCGAAACCTTTGGCTCAGTAGCCTATCTATCCAGCCATGAAGAATTGTACTCAAGGCTTGTGGCTGGTATAAATCTCGACATGGTCGGTCAAGACCAAGAATTGTGCAAGTCTACGCTTCAGCTCGACCGCACGCCAGACTCATTGCCCTCCTACCTAAACGACTTCGTTTTCAGCCTTCTTGAGCAGTCTGTGAAGGAGTTTGACACGCCAACAGCCTTCGGTTCCGCTTCCACCTTCCGCTACCGCACTAACGCCTTCAGCGGCGGAAGCGACCATGCCGAATTCAACAGCTCCACCGTGGGTGTTCCATGCGTCATGCTGCTTCAGTGGCCCGATTTATACTACCACACAAGCATGGATACGATTGACAAGGTTAGCTCAGACAGCCTCAAAAGGGTCGGATGGGTAGCCACAGTCGCAACGCTTGCACTTGCCAACGCCACAACGGAAGAAACTCTCCTGTTAGCAAGTCAAACTGCCACGAGAGGCGTGGCAAGGATAGAGGAGGCCAGCAGAGAAGCTTTCAAAAAGTTGTTCGAAAAGAAGGAAGACCAAAAACTCAGTGAAAAACCAAGCGAGTTGGCTAAAGAGCTGGCGGAAACAGCACTTCGCTTTAAGAAGAAGATGGAGCACATCACTTGGCGTGAGCAAGTAGCGGTCAAATCGGTGAAACGACTGGGAGAAAACCAAGAATTGAAAGCTTTCATCGGCAAGTATTGCGAGGACATTAGAAGCTTGGGCCGAAAAGAGATTTTAAGGCTGGAAGAAGCCTTGAGTTTCATCGTGAAAGCGTCGGGCGTAACGCTTTCAGTTAAGCTCGAAGAAACAGAGGCTGAGGCGGAACTAAAGATTTTGACTCCAAAAAAGTTATTCAAGGGCACATTACACATGGAAGCGCTAAGGAAGGCTTTAGGCGAAAAAGAGTATGAGTGGTATCAAGAAATCGAAGAGAAGGATGCGGACTTTGGAAAGAAAATGGTGGAGATTCTCAACTTTGCGGATGGAATAAGACACGCCTACGACATTCTGATGGCTGTTTCAGCAGAATACGGCGAAACCTGTCCGGAGCACATTCTCAAGTTTCTGCGAGACCTAGAAAAAACTAACTTCATCACCCTTTGATGCGCGTGCGATGATCACTCTGCGTAAATCATGAGCATAGGAACCTAATTTAGCAAGCGCCGGCTGAAAACAAAAATATATACCGGAACTGACCAAGAGAGCTACATATAGGTGGAACTGTTATGAAGAAAGGCATAACTTATTTTGAAAAGTCAGCTCCAAGCAATACAGAAGAAACGATAAAGCTAGCTTATGAAAGAGCAGTCGAACTTGGCATTAAAGATATTGTGGTAGCGTCGACACATGGCAGTACGGCCTTAAAAGTGGCTGAGGTCTTTGGTAGCGCCGAGTTTAACATCATAGCCGTTACTATCTGTGAAGGATATAAAGATGAAGGTTGGGCAATGACAAAGGAGGAGAGAGCGAGACTTCTAGCCAAAGGAGTCAAAATCTTCACAGGTATCCATGCCTTAGGTGATGATGTTAACTCCGCGTTTACAGAGAAATATGGAGGAAAATCTTTTAATGAAGTTGTAGCTCAGACACTTTACAGATTTTGTCAAGGAATGAAAGTTTGCGTTGAGATAGTCTTGATGGCAGCTGATGCTGGAATTATACCGGTTGATAAGGAAGTCATGGCCATAGCTGGAACATCTGAAGGAGCCGATACAGCTATAGTTGTAAAACCGTCTTACCCAAGAAAGTTTCTAGAATTAAAGATAAAAGAGATTATTGCGAAACCCAGAGAAGCATAGCTTTTCAATTCTTCTTTTGGGAATGATTTCTCATCCAGTTGATTGATTGAGCCCGCGCATACCCACAAGTCTCTATTGCTTAGTTTTCAAATAGAGTTCTATCGCTTTCGAACTTTCAATTAAAGGTACAAACTTGATTTTGAACTCAGGTGTTACCGCAAGCATATAGTTTATTAGCACGCGCTTTTGCTCCAAGGCGCGCACGATAATTTTATATACGTTTTTTCCTTCACCATTTTGCTATGCGTTATCTTAAGCTCTCACCTACCGAATACTTTCTGAGGTTAGAGGAAGGTGATGACGTTATACTATCACGCGCGCGCTTTGGGTTTGTGGCTCAGGTGGCAAATCTCCTCTATCCATTCGTAAGCTAGAAGCGTCCCCCAGCTAAAGGTTTAGGTCAGTATCTGAAAGTGCAGAGCGCGTTGATGGAGAAGGAGACTATTTTCGAAAATTGCACATCGAGTCTTTGAAAATGTGCAACAAGAAGTTGTCTAATCACGAATGCATGTTTAAACAAGCTTTTAAAGCAATGGTAAAACTGTTATATTGAAGTCTTAGCGTTTTGGTGTGGTGTTTGAATGAAGGACCTGATGAAAGCGGCTAGGCTCAATAATATTGGTGAGCCATTAAGACTAGACCTCGTTGAAGTACCCAAAGTTGGGGCCGAAGATGTTCTTGTCGACATTAGAGCGAGCGGCATATGTCATTCGGACATAAACTATCGTTACGGTTTTGTTTCTGTCGCAAAATTGCCGATAACTCTTGGGCACGAAATTTCTGGGGTAATCGCCGAAGTTGGAAACCGAGTAGAAGGAATAGAAAAAGGTGACAGAGTTTGCGTACACTACGTGGTAAGCTGTGGGCACTGCCTCTTTTGTCGCACTAACAGAGAGAATTTCTGTGAGAAATACCAGATGATAGGAATGACCATTGACGGCGGTTTTGCCGAGTATATCGCAGTTCCAGCTAGTAACGTATTGAAGCTACCCGATGCTGTCCCTTTTGAGCAAGGGGCCATAATGGGGTGCGCTGTTTCAACAGCCTTTCACGCTTTGAAAAGAGGAAGAGCAAGTGAAGGGGATACCGTTGTAGTCTATGGTGTTGGAGGGCTTGGAGCCCAGGCAGTTCAATTAGTTGCGAAAGTTTTCGGTGCTGGAAATGTAATTGCTGTAGACGTTTTAGATGAGAAATTAAAGCTAGCCAAGGAACTTGGGGCCGATGAAGTTGTGAACGCGGCTCATGAGGATCCAGCAGAGAGTATAAACGCAATAACAAAGGGAAGGCTTGCCGATGTTGTGTTAGATTTTGTCGGTCTTCGAAAAACGATTGAAAATGGAATTAACTGTGTTGGAAAGAGCGGAAGATTCGTGATAGTTGGCATAGGTCGCGTGGAAGATGTAACTGTCTCTCCTTATAAATCTATAATCGGTAAGGAGATGGAGCTGATAGGCGTAAATGATCATTTCAAATCTGAACTGGCTACATTGATTAAGCTAACCGCTTCTGGAAAGATAGACCTTTCGACTTCGGTTACGCATAGAATACCTTTGGAAGACGTGAACCGTGGGATGGAGATTCTGGAGAAGAAGATCGGGAATCCTGTTAGGGTCGTTATAGTAAAGTAGAGCCACACCCACTCATATGGAGAGTTGAATCGGAATAAGTTCTTTATGGCAGAATTGCATTATCAGGAAGCTTCACTTTTGCAACTGCCCGATTATTTGGCTTGGCAATCGGAACTGAGCCTCAGCAAGAGTCTTGTTGATAGTTATCGCAAAAATCTTAAATATTCAGTGCCTTGTGAACGGAACAGTGATGTAGAATGTCTGGTTTGAAACATAAAGTCCTAGAAACTGACGTTCTGGTTATAGGGGGAGGCGGAGCAGCCGCTAGAGCTGCATTGGAAGCAGATGAACGGGGAGCGAAGGTGACAATGATTTTGAAAGGAGTGTTAGGTGAAAGCGGATCGACTGCTAGCCATTGGTCTCCGGCTGGATACTTTCAAGCGGCTATCGGTCACGCAGACGCTTCTGACAATCCAGACCTGCACTTCCTTGACATAATAAATGGGGCGCTGGGCCTGGCTGATGAAAAGCTTGCCAGAATAGTTGCTGAAGAAGCTCCAAAGAGGTTCTTCGATCTTGTAAGATGGGGTGTGCCCTTCGAAAAAATTGGTGAAAAATTTGTTCAGAAATTAGGATGCTACAGCACGCGCCCAAGAATGTGCATAACTAAAGATCATGGATCCCAAATCATGGCCGCACTAAAGGACGTTATTGAAGATAGAAAAGGCATAGATGTTATGGAAAAAACGATGGCGACGAGTCTTTTGAAGCATAAAGAAACTTGTGTCGGTGCTACCTGCATCGATGAAAAGGGAGATTTTCTTGTCCTTAAGGCAAAGTCTACGATATTGGCCACGGGCGGAGCTAACGGCCAATTATTTCTACTAAGCTTAATGGCTCCAGACACGTCTGGGGACGGGTATGCTATGGCTTTTCACGCGGGAGCAGAGCTGGTAAACATGGAATTCTTCCAAACAGGCTTCGGTTTAGTTTATCCAAAAAAGACGTTATTATTGCCTTGGGGATTTTGGAACTCATATCCGAAAATATGTAACGCAGTCGGCGAGACCTTCATCGAAAAATACCTTCCTGAGGAGGTGGAGCTTAAGAAGTGTTTGGACCTTAGATCACTTTCTTACCCTTTCACTTCTCGTAACGATTCCAAATATGTCGATGTAGCCATTTACCAAGAAATCTTGGCTGGCCGTGGAACCGACCACCTCGGCGTGTATGCGGACTTCAGAGAATTACCTGAAGAAACCCTAATGAAAGATGAAGGTGGAAGAAGGAATATTGAATTCTTCGAATCCCATGGTATAAACCTGACCAAGGATGTTATCGAGGTATCTACCTTTGCACAGAGTTCGAATGGCGGGTTGAGGATTAACGAAAAGGCCGAAACTACTCTACTCGGATTGTATGCAGCAGGGGAGGCTGCCGGTGGGCCACATGGTGCCGAAAGACTTGGAGGGAACATGCTGGCCACATGTCAAGTGTTCGGTGCTAGGGCGGGACAGTACGGGGCAGAAAGGAGCAAGAAGATGGGAAGCGTCAAAGTGGACGAAGGACAAGTGGAGAAGGAGTACAAGCGAGTAATTGGGATTCTAGAAAGAGAAAGCGCTGTAACCGCCAACGAAGTTAAAAATAAAATCCAGGAAACCATGTGGAGGAACGCTTTGGTCTCGAAAAACCAAAGGAGTGTCGAGCGGGCAATGGATGATCTACAAAACTTAAAAAAACATCTGTCCAAACTCAGCATTGGAAGACAAGCCGAACTATTCGAAGCCATAGCAGTTCCAAACTTGATAGACGTTGGACAAATAATACTAACGGCGGCTCTTTTGAGAAAAGAAAGCAGAGGAAACCATTTCAGGGACGACTATCCATTTCAGGATGACAAGAACTGGCTAAGAAACATCGTACTAAAGAAGGAGAGGGACCAGATTAGGGCGTATAGGGTCAAATTTCCGAAGCTCCAATAACATTGGATCAAACTTGCGCAAGCATGTTTATCCTGTTATGTGCATATAACGTACGCTCACCCTATCATCTCAATTATTGGGAAAACGAGAAAAAGAAGCCTAAGCATTAGGAGAATAACTGAACAAGCTCTTTGCTCGGTTCTGGAGGACCTAGCTCAATAAAATGGAACCGCAGGCTCAAATGTTCTATGCTGTTCTTCCAAGAAGATGCAGCGAGCCCGGCAAATTTAAATTCTCGGTTTGAATTCCCCATTTTGTTTTATAATTAGGACTACAACGTTAATGAGACAGGAAACTGATGTGAGATTAAATTCAATTAAGAATCTTATAATAGGAGGTACATCCAAAGATTAGCGTATATCACGTCAAGGCAGAGTTGATCATTAATGCGGCGATCCATAATCTCGTACTTTGACTTATGCACAGGATGCAGAATATGTGAACTTGCCTGTTCCTTTGCTAAGTATGGGGCTTATTCGCCAAGGAAGGCCCACATAGTTGTTTCGATAGAATCAGAAGGATTAAGAGCTCAACCAGTAATTTGCATTCAGTGTAAAAAAGCGGCATGTATACGCGCTTGTCCGGCAGAGGCTATTTCAAGGGAAGAAAATTCGGGTGTTGTACTTATCAATAAAGAGTTATGCATTGGATGTAGGTCATGCGTTTCAGCATGCCCTGTTGGAGCCATTTATTTTGACGTCGAGTCTAACAAAGCTTCAAAGTGTGACTTATGCAATGGAGACCCTGCTTGCGTTAAATATTGTCCCACGAAAGCGTTAGTTCTAAAATAGTGGTAAGGTGAACATTTTGGCGAATTCGTATGCTGGTAAGATATTATGGGTCGATCTTTCGAGGAATGAATTTGTATCCAAGCCTTTGGATGTGAACTTTGCTAAAAAATTCTTTGGAGGGAAAGGTTTTGGGGCTAAGCTTCTTTATGATCTTCTCGAACCTAGAATAGATCCTCTGCATCCAGAGAATGCGCTTATATTCTGTACAGGACCATTAACAGCAACGCTAATGCCAACAAATAGATATTGTATTGTTACAAAATCCCCGTTGACCGGTCTTTTTTCCGACTCCTATGCAGGAGGGTATTTCTCCCAAGAATTGAAATATGCTGGCTACGATGTCATGGTAATACAAGGCAAAGCCAACAAACCCGTTTATTTGCTGATTAACGATGAAAATATAGAAGTGAAACCGGCAGACCATATTTGGGGACTGGACACTTACCAAGTGTATGATGTTCTGCGGAAAGAGATAGGCGACAAAGCAGTCAAAATCGCGTGCATAGGTCCTGCAGGCGAAAAGATGGTTAGATTTGCTCTTGTGGATAGTTACTATCATAGACATGCTGGAAGATGTGGAACAGGGGCCGTCATGGGATCAAAGAATCTAAAGGCGATCGCGGTACTTGGTTCTGGCGAAGTCTCTGTTGCTGATCCAAAGGCATTTGACAAAGCAGTTTGGACCGCGTACGACGAGATAAGAAGCAGTTCGAGCTGTCAACAGTATACAAAAGGTGGAACGGCCTCGGTTGTCGAGTTTGCAAATACGGAAGGGTTCTTCCCCGCTCTTAATTTTCAAGATGGATTTTTCGAAAAATATCGCAATTTTGACAACATAAGTCAAGAGAAGAACCTCTGGCTTAGAGAGTATGGATGTTTCGCGTGTCCTATTCATTGTACAAAAGTGGGCATGATTCGTAAGGGACCTTATAAAGGACAAGTATGCGACATAATCGAATATGAGACAACAGGTTTGCTCGGCGGATCATGTAACGTTGAAAATCTGGAAGCGCTTGCTTACGCAAATCTGCTATGCGATCGACTAGGATTGGACACTATGTCGACCGGTTGCATCATTGGCTTTGCAATGGAATGCTACGAAAAAGGCATAATAGACAAAAAAGACACGGGTGGACTTGAATTGAAATTCGGAAACTGGGAAGCTCAGATTGAGTTAGTGAAAAGAATTGCCTATCGAGAAGGAATAGGAGACTTGCTTGCTGAAGGGGTAAAAATGGCCTCACAAAGGATAGGTAAAGGGGCGGACGACTTAGCAGTTCACATGAAAGGCATGGAAGCACCTGCATGGGGTCCAAGAGGCTCTCCTGCAATGGGCTTGGCGCTGGCCACCTCTGATAGAGGATGCGATCATGAAAAAGCGTGGCCTATAGCCTATGAACTCGGAAGCGCTTGGCCTTTTGGCGAACCCTACGAAAGATTGACTACGGAAGGAAAAGAAAGAGTTGTGAAATGGGAACAAGATCACCTTGCTGCACTCTATTCGCTTGTTGTTTGTGATATGAGTCGGGGCGGAATATCAAATGATACCTACTTGCGGCTGTTATCTAGCGCCGTTAGCTGGGATATCGACTACACAAAGTTCTTGGAAACCGGAGAAAGAATATGGAACATTATTAGAATGTTTAACGTCAGAGAAGGAATTGGAAGAAAAGAAGATGCTTCTTTGCCCAAGAGGTTTAAACAACCTTTACCTTCTGGACCAGCGAAAGGTCACGCATTCAACGACGTAGAATTCAACAAAATGCTAGATGAATACTATGCTTTACGAGGGTGGGACAAAAACGGCAAACCCACTAAAGAAAAACTTGTTGAATTGGAAATTTCCGATCTCGCAAGCATGTAGACTATCACTTCTTTCAACACGTTGCCCTCAATCTCAACATTTGCAGTCTTTTCAAACTACCACTGGGTACCCGCTCGTGCTATCATAGTACGTGCTGTTCACAAACTCTAATCTGGTTTTCGCCAAAAAGCTTGAGAGTAATTTCAAAAATAATGCAGTCGTGACAAGATATCGGTACATAAATAATTGTGAGTGGGCGCAGTAAAAGAAAAGAGGGCAAAATCTGATTTTAGTGGCTCCGCTAAGCCACAACACTTGCTTGAACTTTTTGGCGATTTCTCGGCTATGGGCATCGGCAGATGGGAATGTGAACCAAGACCTTGGGAAGGAGACACACGTCGAAACAAGAAAGTACAACTTGGGCGCGTCTAAAATCACGGAGCAAGCCCTCACGAATACCTTGGAGTACAGGCAAGCCCAAAACAACACATTTCTCTTAGTAAAAATTTCCTTTTCCCACAAGAGAAAGCTCAGCGGGCCCGAGGGGATTTGAACCCCCGTTCTTCGGCTCCGAAGGCCGACGCCTTAATCCACACTGGGCTACGGGCCCCATACAGAAGAGTGAACAGAAACGATTAAAAGACTTACGAAAATTCTTATAATTGGCGGCCTATTAAATCTGGTGTTATTGATGGAGGGCCGGTAGCTCAGCTTGGCTGGAGCGTTCGGCTGATAACCGAAAGGTCGCCGGTTCAAATCCGGCCCGGCCCACTAACCAATAATCTTATAACTTATGATAGAGAGAATAGGTTTTGGTGATTATTTTTGGTAAAGGACGATGCGATCTTGGAAGAGTTGCAACGTATCAGAGCTCTTTTGGAGCCTAAGCCTGCTCCGCCACCGCCTCCGCCGCCAAAGGGCTTGTGGGCTGAATTCGTGGATTTCCTTTCAAAATACAAGGTCTTGGGCCTCGCGGTTGCTTTCATTCTCGGTCTTTATTTGGGCGCGTTGGTTCAAGCGCTCGTCAGCGACCTAATTATGCCAATAATATCCCTTGCTATGCCAGGCATAGAGTGGGATGCATTGACAGCTGGTCCATTCCGCATAGGCCACTTCATCGGCGCGCTGATAACCTTCATAATCGTAGCCTTCGTAATCTTCATACTGGTAAAAATAACCAAAAAATGGGGCGTAGAGTAAATAATTCAAAGCCCAAATACACCTCCAACTTTTTTTTATTCAAGTTTAATACTCGTTTGAAGTTTAGACCAGATTTCGCGTATATTGGATTCTGACTGAACTTTGGTCTCTGGTAAATTATTGCAAAATGTTCGTTTTTTCTTGTCTATTTTTCACGTGTTACTATGAACGTTGCCAGCATAAATTCTGAAAGGGCACTGATTAAAAAAATTGGAATCGTCAATTGCTCAATCAAGATATATGTTGCAAAGGCTATTGTCATTGGTATCGAAACAATTACGATGCCGAGGAGCAAGATCATAATATATGTAGGCAGTTTCGCGTAGATATTGCTCAGTGAGAATCCTTTTTTCCAGTACTTGTTTGCTATGATTAAGAGTTCAATTATGCTTGCCGCTAAGATCGAGAATGTTTGGATTCCGCCAAAAGTTAGGATGTGAGTGAAGTTTCTCCTCATTAGGAAGGCAGTTACGGAGAGGACAATGAGAGAAAGCACATAGATAAATGTTATCAACGCTGTCTTTGCTAAGATCAGTGTCTTCTTTTTCAATGGGAAACTCAGAGTGTAAGCTGAACCTAGACCTTCTATTGAAAACAATGTTGGCGAAAGCAGAAGCATGGTTACGGACATGCCTGTCAAAATTCCCATGGCGGTGCTGAATCCTACTTCGCTGAATGAAGAGAAGGCTATTGCTAAGACGACTGTTTGTATGGCCGGTAGTAGGAGAATACTTGCCAAGGAAGGGGTTCTAGAGGCTACTCTCAAGTCTTTGCGAATTATTCCAATCCAAGGGGTTCTGGGTTTGATAATTGTGTCTCTAACTGTTTCTCTTAGAACTCCAATTGCTCCGGCGACTCCTATTCTTCTGATCGTATGCGTAAGCCATTTTAGGGCGTATAAGGCTAGGAGCAAATACGCAACAGAAGCGACGATAGAGAGGCTCAAGATTGAATAGCTGATTTTTTGAAGTGAACCTGCAAATGAGATTAAGAATCCGAAGGAGAAGGGGTAAGCAAGCACGAGAAGCTGCAGTGTGGATGAGAAGATTTTGGTGAAAACGGCGAAAGACCGTACTATTTCTACGGCAAAATTCACTACGATGTAGGTTCCGAAGGATGGAAGGATCCAGACAAACATGAAAATAATTCTTAGAAGGGTCTTCCATTTTGACCTTCCGCCCCCGCTGGCGACTTTTGAGTAAAAGAACTTGGCTAAGCCTATTGTGAGCGTCAGAGCGAAGATTCCCGTGACAATTATGCCTAATAAAGAGGCGATGAAGCCTAAAGGTGAGCCGCCCAAGAAGGCGTACGCTGCGAGGAGGGTTAGAGCAGCGGTTATTAAGGGTATGTCAAAGATTCTTATGAGGCAGAGGAAAACAACATTTGAGAGGTCCCGTTTTGTGAGGGGAAAGACACTCAGGGTCTCCACGATCTTTGAGGAGACTAGGGTTGTGGAAACTTGCAGTCCCATAATTATTATTAAGAACAACACGACGGCTAAAAAGGCTGAAACCACACCCACTAAGGCTAATTCTCTAGGCGGTTCTGCTGTGTCTATTGTTGTGGTGGAGGCGAATAGCATCATGAATCCGAAGATTCCTATGAAGACGCTTGTGATGATCTTGCTTATCAGAGTGTTTGTTTTGGCACTCCTTGCGAGCTGGTTAATGCTTGTCCTGCCCCTTTGGGGTAGAGTTGAGCCTGAGCGAAGGGAGAAGATTGATTGAAAAGAGATTTCCTTGTAGATTATGCTTGATAGGCGCCAGAGTTCGGAAAACTTCAATCTTACTCCTCTTCCAGAGCCTTAATTATTTCCCGCATGCCTGTTTCTTGTTCGGTTACTTTGAGAAATATATCTTCTAAAGAGCCTTCAGCGCTTTTAACAAGTTTCCTGAGGTCTTCAACTGTTCCTTCGCCTACTATTTTTCCTTTGTTTATTATTCCAACCCGTGTGCATAGTTTTTCGGCGACTTCCATGATGTGAGTTGAAAATATGGCCGCACCGCCCTTTTTGGCATGGAAGGTGATTAGTTCTTTGAGGATTTTTGAGGAGCGGGCATCTAAGCCTATGAGGGGCTCGTCTAGAATCAATAGCTTTGGTTCATGTAGCAGCGCTGCGATTATTGCCACTTTTTGTTTGTTTCCCATTGATAGGGCTGCGATGGGTGTGTCAAAATATTGTGTGATCTCAAAGGCTGTTGTTAATCTTTCAAGTTTTGAATTAACCGTGGCGGCTTCCAGATGCCTTATGTCAGCTACAAACTCTAGGAACTCTCTTGGTGTTAGGGAATCCAGCAGAACCACTTCTTCTGGAACATAGCCGATCTGGCTCTTGGCGCCTACTTCGTCGGCGATGGGGGTGCTGAAAACTCCAATTTTGCCGGTGCTGGGTTCTAAGACGCCTACTAGGACCTTGAGTGTGCTGGTTTTGCCGGCGCCGTTGGGGCCGAGTAAGCCGTAGATTTCTCCGCTTTTGACTTTGAAGGATAGGTTGTCGACCGCTACGAAGGCTCCATATTTGACGGTGAGCCCTTCCACGGTGACGGCCAGCTGTTCCATGTTGAAACCTCTAGGTTATGATTCACTCTAGCGCCTTAATATGTTTCTCTAGGAGTGATTATGTTTTGTGATGTTGGAGCGCGCGTATACACATACTTTTCATCGCTGTTCTTGTTTGGCTTTGCAGAACGGACATTTTTCCGAGGCTATTGGGATTTCTTTGTCGAACATAACGCATTTTCAAGGGCATGGTTCGGCTGTTCGCTTTTAGTTCCAATTTTCCGAATCTATTTACATCCCAGTGCCTTGATGGGACTACTTTTATTCGTGGATGTTGCCATATTCTGGTTTTCAGTTTAGATTGCGCTAATGTGTTTTGTGAATGTTTATGGACAAGGTTTATATATCGCGCGCGATATCAGGTGCGATATCACCTGTGATCTCATGTTGAAAAATTCCCATCCGTCAAGACATTGGCTAAAATATACAGCCAGCGTCCCAAAGGGTTTCTTAAGGTATCATGTTCTTAAACTCCTAAAAGTGAAACCTATGTCCGGTTCTGAAATAATAAAGGAAATCGAAAAGCAAACGGCTGGACGATGGACACCAAGTCCGGGATCGGTTTATCCTCTCCTAGCATGGTTTAAGGACAATAGTTACACCAAAGAAGTGCCAACGGAAGAAATTGAAATAAAACGTTACACGCTTACCGAAAAAGGTGAAAAATTTTTTGAGGAACAAACAATACTAAAAGAAAAACTGCAGAAAAAGTTAGAATTCTTTGCACCCCCATTCCTCAGCGGATTCTGGTTTAGTTCTAACGGTGAGAAACTAAGTGAACTTCATGAACCTGCTAGACGATTCGTCAGATCTCTTTTCGGTCTTAGAATGACATTGGAGGAAAATCCGACGGACGAAATGTTAGAAGAAGTCAGAGAACTCTTGAACAATACTGCTGAAAAAATTGAGAAAATAAGCAAGAAAAAGAAACAAAACAAGATGGCTGAAGATTGTGATAAACATTTTGCTGGTGGAAATGTATGGATGAGTTAGTGGTTACAGAAGATTTGTGGAAGATATATAAAATTGGAAGGGTTGAATATCCGGCTCTAAGAGGTTTGGACGCAACCTTTTACAGAGGTGAATTCGTCGCAGTGGTAGGGCCTTCAGGTTCGGGTAAGTCAACATTATTACACATCATTGGAGGTTTAGATAAGCCAACTAGGGGAAAAGTAAAAGTAGACGGTTTTGACCTTTCCACATTTAGTAGCAACAAACTTGCAGAATACCGCAACAAAAAGGTTGGTTTCGTCTTCCAATTCTTCAACCTAATTCCCCACCTGACCGCGGCTGAGAATGTGGGGCTTTCCATGTCTATAGCAGGCATAGACCCCAAGTCTCGTAAGGCTAAAGCCATGGAGTTCCTTGAGATGTTTGGTCTTAAAGATAAGGCGTCAAAGAAGCCTACTGAACTCAGTGGCGGCGAACAGCAGAGGGTTGCAATAGCCCGTGCGCTCGTCAATGAGCCAGATCTTATACTTGCAGATGAACCTACAGGAAACGTAGATAGTGTATCTGCCATGGTTATTGTGGATGCGTTTAAACGGCTTACTTCAGAAAAGGGAGTTTCTCTAATCATGGTTACGCATAACCTTGAACTCGCGAAGCTTTGCGATCGGATTGTTGAGTTGAAGGATGGACGTTTGGAGAAGGTGGAGGTAATTACCGGATGAAGAAGCTTGGATTGTGCCTTGTCATTTCAATTCTTATCGTATCCTTAACTTCCATAGTGCCCGCACAAGCAGAAGTAACACTTTCCAGCTTTGAGATTATTGACGTTTACTGGGGAACCGATCAACCAGCGGAAGTTTCTCCGGGTGATGTGGAAACACTGACGGTAGTCCTGAGGTACGAGTCAAGCTGGAGCTTCACGAACTTTAAGGCTGATCTATACTTACCAGATGGCTTTAAAGTCGTAGGAGGTGACAATAAAGCCACGACCTACTATACCGGAGCGGTATCTTTCGGATCTATAGTGAAGCTATCATTTCCAATATTCATAGGTCCAGATGTGGAAAAAGGCAGCTATGCGGCCAATCTAAGACTTGAGTACATCTATTTGAACTTGCTTGCACAAGAGAAATTGGAAGTCGTATTTGAGGTTACAGGGAAACCTACCATAAGTGTCAAGGTGTTAAATGATACTCTCTACGAGGGAAAACAACAAGTTTTGATTGCAACATATAACGATGGTGACGAATCCGCAAAAAATGTCAAGATAGTAAAGGTTTCATCAGTCAGTGCAATAGTAGAACTATTGGATGCTGAGGTTCTTGGCGACCTTGAGCCTGGGGGCCATATCCTTATTCCTTTAAGCCTATTTGTGCCACTTGGTATGACCGGAAAAATCCTGCCTTTAGCTGTAGAAGTTAATTATTTAGGTCCTCGAAATGTGGTCTACACATTCTCTGAAACTCTCCAACTGCCTGTGAAACTCTCCAGCTTGATACCACCACTAAGTATAAGTTTGAATGCTAACGAGTTGAGCATAGGTGCCACTGCAGAAGTGAACATAGATCTGATTAACCGTGGCAGTTATAGCCTTTCTGAAATCGAACTGACGCTGTCACCTGATAATACCCTAAAGCTATTTGGACCAAGTGTTTTGTACATTGGCACTCTAGATTCTGGAGATAACAAGCAAATCCAGACTGAAGTCTACGTCCCTTCCGCAACAGTAGCTCAGACCGCCTCACTAACTATAACAGCAAAATATTTTGATGAGGATTTACGGCTGTCTCAGAGCGAGGCCCGTCAATTTAGCATGTTCTTAAGACCTTCTAATCCGATGTCTCCATTAAAAGTGGATTTGATTCCCAGAGAACTGAGTATAGGCAAAAGTAGTAAATTATACGTAGACCTAGAGAACATTGATGATCATAATCTTTCAGACATAAGGCTTACCCTATCGCCAGATAATATCCTGCAAATTTTTGGACCAACTGTTTTGTACATTGATACGCTAGTTCCCGAAGAGAGTAAGCGAATTGAAACTGAGGTTTATGTCCCTTCAACAACAGCGACTCCGACGGCTTCACTCACAGTGGCAATAACATACGTAAATGAAAAATTCTGGTTATCCCAAAGTGAAAGCTACAAGCTGAGTATACTCCTCAGAGGTTTGATTGAGATTTCTTTAACGGATGCAGTAGTTATCCCGGCGACACCGAGTTCTGGAAGTCCGTTCTCAGTAACAGTCACTGTTACTAATATTGGGACTTCAACAGCTTATGCTGTTTATGCTATACCCTCTTTGGAAGATCTTCCATTGAATCCTTTTGGGCCACGGTCAACATATATCGGAAACGTAGAAGTTAATCTGCCTACAACCTTCACGGTTAATCTTCAAGTAGGAAATACCACCAGTAAAAGCATAACCTTGCCAATAACTCTAAGTTACATGGACAACCTAAGGTCACTGCACAATATTACCTTCAACATACCAATTAATGTAGCACTTCAAACAAGCCCTTCATCTCAAGCGTCCCAGCAACGCGGATATCCACTAGAATTAATCTTGGTCATAGGGATTGTGACAGTTGTTGTTATAACCGCAATAATCATAGTAGTTAAAAAACGGCGGAAAACGAGATGAAAGCCTCAGATATTTTAGTTCTTTCATTGAGGCAGCTAAAAGAGCGTAAGCTTAGGAGTATTCTAACTATCTTGGCTATTGCTGTAGGCGTGACGAGTATAATTGCTCTCTCTGCACAGGTGGAAGGAGTCAGTCAGTCAATAACTGGAGAGCTAGAGAAGTTGGGGCCTGACACCGTGATGGTCACCGTGCGAGGAACCACACTTTTCACCGATGCTGATGTTATAAGATTGAAAGAGCTTGAAGGTGTATCTGAAGTAACGCCAATTTTAGGTACGCGCGTTAGTGTTACTGGTATTGACGATCCCGTAAGTTTGGTAGGAGTAGCTTCATCGGATCTTGTTAGCTTGCTGGGCGAGGTGAAGTTGCTGGACGGCAGTATGTATTTTGATGCTCCTGCCCCTCAAGCCTTAATAGGTTACAGTGTAGCAAAAGATGAAATAGGACAGACCAGATATGAAGTTGGACAGCCAATTTTGGTTCAGATGGGTCAAAGACCGATCATGATGACCGTTGTCGGTGTATTAGATACTTATGGGGCTTTACTAACGATTCAACCAGATGACGCAATCTTCATACCCATAGACTATGTTAAGACTCTTTCAAGTAGTGGCACATACACAATTATTATGGTTCAAGCAGAAAGCACAGAGAAGGTAGATCTTATAGTTGAACTTATTGGATACATCTTCGGCGGAAGAGCCAGCGTCACATCAATAAAACAGATAACAGGGACGGTTATTAGCATTACGTCACAGATTAACCTACTTCTCATAGGAATCGCGGGCATTTCCTTCATAGCCGCAGGCTTAGGAACCTTTAACATCATGATGATCTCCGTCCTTGAACGGGTAAGAGAGATAGGAATCCTCAAAGCCCTTGGAATGAAAGATAAAGGAGTTCTAGCCCTTTACCTAACTCAAGGGTTGCTGGCAGGTTTGTTCGGAAGTCTTGCAGGTCTCGGCTTAGGGGCTATAGTGGCATATGCCATCCCGATCATTTTGGGAGGGTTGATGGCTGGAGCTGGACCTGAAAACTCAATAGGAGCTAATGATGGGCAATCTATGGGAGCTGGATTTAGAAACATTCGGCTAAGTTACACCCCAGCCATAAGTTTGACATATTTGGGAATAGCCACCGCCATGTCTATAGCTGTTACGTTGCTTTCAAGTGCTTATCCAGCCTGGAAGGCTTCAAGGCTGAATCCCGTTGAAGCGTTAAGATACGAATAATAACTTCATGCATACCCATTTTAATTCTCGAGTGGACTCTGGAGCAGCTTTTCAGCTTTCTTGAATTCTACTTCTCCACACCGTTCTCTGGAGCAATCGCTGAAATGCTGACAAGCACAATCAGAGCTTGCGTCGCGCGCGCTGTTGTTTTCAGAACTCTGGCTACCTCATGAGCTAGCGCGCGCGGTCTGATATGAAGCCAAAGTTTCGCCTAAGAATCTGCGCGCTGCAGTTAACATATACTGAAGAAAAATGGGGTTTGCCCGCTTAGTCTTCTCTAAAAATCAGAGTATGCGTTTCAATGTCTAGCATTTGACGTTTAGAATCTTTGCTAATCGTTTTAGGTCGTAATCGCCCATCCATTCGGTTTTGAGATATTCGCAGATTCTTTCATCGCTTAGCCCTATTCTTTTGGCCTCCTCAACTGCGTAACGATAGGCTTCAATTTCAGTCGGTCTTTCACTGTAGCCATATTGGGTGTCAAAGAGCTTTTTTCCTTCCATGAACTGCTTCACGTGAACGAGTTCGTGGATTACGTCGAGGTATATGTCAACTCTGTCACCGTTGTTCAGATAGCGGGGATTAACAATGATGTGCCCATCTCTGTCGCTGACCCCCATATAGCCTCCAATAAAAGTAAACTCAACCTTCAGGTCTTGAAGCACCCCTTCTGTCTTTTCGCCGAAGAGTTGTCTAACAGCCCTAACTTTCTCGAAACCCTTGAAGCAGTCAATGAATGAGTACGTTGACGATCCGGAGTGAGGAATGCTATCTATGTGAAGCATCCTGAAAATTCGCAGTATCTTGAGTAATAGTAGTTCACGTGGGTCTATGGCCGCCATTGCCTCCACACAGACTATATTTTCGGATAACGCTCGTCACTTTCTTTCAATTAGTTCAATCAGGGTCCCATCTGGGTCTTCTATGAAGGCTATCACTGGACCCGCCGGCCCAAGCTTAAAAGGCTCATCAGCTATCGTGACTTTTTCACTTCGCATCACAGCGATGGTCTCTTTCATATCCTTGACTTCAAAAGCAAGATGATCGAACAGTCGATCTTCGTAATCAGCTTGAATAAACTTCTTCTGTTTCCGGTAGAAAGTCAACTCGAGTTTGGCTCCCTTCCCCTCAGGATCCTGCAGGAATGCAATTTCGGCATTATTCTGTGGTATCTCTTGTCGGCCTAGAAGTTCAAGACCCATTAACTTAGTGTAGAAGTCAATCGATTTATCCATATTACTCGTTCGAACGCTGGTGTGAACAAACATTAACTTTCTTCACCTGTTTACGTGCTCTATCTTTCTGATATGAATCATCGCTATATAGAAGTAGTGGTTGATAGCGCGCGCTTCGTAAGCTCGCGATATGGGCATGAAGGCGATTATAGTTAACAAAAGTAACTGTAGTGCGGATAGCTTTGTTTACAGTAACATTCCTATTTTTTTGTTCGCTGCCATCAGCGGATACGCGTAAATACATAGAAATGTTAAGTCCTATGTGGTTGTTGGTGGATGGTTAAATATCGAGTAGGCATAGACATCGGCGGAACATTCACCGACATTGTTGCCCAAGAAGAGGAAAGCGGCGAAATTGTGAACGTGAAAGTGCATTCAACCCCAAGCGAACCAGCAGAAGCCGTTATCCAAGCATTTCAGGAGTTTCTCAGGAAAAAAAGCAATGCAAAAATATCAATAGCTATTCATGCCACAACAATAGCTACAAACGCCCTGCTCGGACAACTGAACCTAGCGTTGCCTAAAACAGCCCTCATAGCAACGAAGGGTTTTCGCGACATAATCGAAATCGGTAGACAACGCCGCCACCAACTTTATGACCTTTTTATTCAAAAACCGCGCGCCCTAATTCCACGAAGACTGCGCTTTGAAATTGAAGAGCGCATAGGATCACATGGCGAAATCATCGTACCCCTAGACAATGATCAACTCAAAAGCTTGGTGCTGAGCTTGGAAAGAGAAAATATCAGCTCTGTAGCGGTTACTTTACTCTTCTCTTACATAAACCAAAAGCATGAGCGCGAAATCGGAAAGATGTTAAAAAAATCGCTGCCGCAAACTCACATTTCTCTTTCTTCAGAAATCACACCAGAATATAGAGAGTATGAACGGACAAGCACAGCTGCTCTTAATGCAGTTTTAATGCCAATAGTATCTGGCTACCTCAGTGAATTGCAGAGAAAAATCAAAGGTTTAGGAGTTAAGGGTACGCTATACGTAATGCAATCAGATGGAGGAATAGCCACCAGAAATCTTGTTTCAAAGAAGCCTGTAAGCATGGTTGAATCTGGCCCAGCAGCTGGGGTCCTAGCTTCTGCTTTTTATGGAAAACTCCTCGGTATAGAGACTATCCTAAGCTTTGACATGGGTGGGACAACAGCTAAGGCTGGAGCGATAAGAGATGCAAAACCAGAAATCGTAAGCGAATATGAAGTTGCTGGCAAAGTCCACAGCGGAAGAATAGTGAAGGGAAGCGGTTACCCCGTAAGATACTCCTTCATTGACTTAGCTGAATGCAGTGCAGGGGGAGGAACAATGGCTTGGGTGGATACAGGCGGGGCATTACAGGTAGGCCCCGTAAGTGCAGGGGCAGAACCAGGCCCTGCATGTTACGGAAAGGGAGGATTGCATCCGACAGTAACCGATGCTAATGTCTTGTTAGGAAGACTAAATCCTAACTATCTGCTTGGAGGCGAGATGAAGATTTATCCGAAACTTTCGGAAAAGGCGATTTCGAAGGAAATTTGCCAAAAAACTCGACTGGAATTGACTGAAGCTGCAAATGGCGTCGTTAAAATCACGAATTCGGCCATGGCAAAAATCTTAAGAATAGTATCTGTTGAACGAGGGCATGACCCGAGAGAGTTCGTTTTGATGTGCTTTGGCGGAGCAGGACCAATGCACGGATGTGCGTTGGCTGAAGAGCTGAGCATAAAAAAGATAATTGTTCCTCAGAATCCTGGTTTGTTCTCTGCTTATGGGTTGTTGGCCACCGACTTCAAGAATACTCTTGTGAAGGCAGTTATGAGGCTGACGGATGAAGTTAACGTGAGGAATGTTGAAGCAGACTTCCAAAATCTAGAGTTTAAGGGAGCGCGGTTGCTGGAAAGACAGCATGTTTCGAAACCAAATATGCATTTTCTCCGTCAAATGGATTTGAGTTATTTTGGACAAAGCTATGAGCTAACCGTTCCAACACAGAAACCGCTGAATGAAGATGTTCTTAGCCAAACCGTTGAAAACTTTCACAAAAAACACATGGCAATTTACGGTTATGCGGTGAAAGATGAACCAGTAGAGTTAGTGAATATAAGACTCGATTCAATTGGGCTTGTTGATAAGCCACCCATCAAGAAAAAGCCTCGATGCGGAGAAAAACCATTGACAGATGCCTTGATTGCGAAGCGAAACGTCTTCTTTGAAAAGACAGATGGCTACGTTGAAACTTCAGTTTATAGACGGGAGAAACTGAGGTCGGGAAACATTCTCGAAGGCCCTGTAGTCATTGAACAGTTCGATGCTACGACTGTCGTCTATCCAGATTGGACAGCCTTTGTCAATGAATTCGAATACGTTGTTCTTTCAAAAAAGAAAGGAGGCAACTGAATTGACAATAGATCCGATAACAATTGAGGTCATTAAAGGAGCGCTCATATACGCGGCGGAGGAAATGGGAATAATCCTGCGAAACTCTGCATACTCTCCTAACATTAAAGAGCGCATGGACTTTTCATGTACAATTTTCGATGACAAAAAACGTTTGGTTGCGCAAGCCGAGCATATTCCTGTTCATTTGGGTTCAATGCAGCTGGCAGTTCAGAAAGGTCTGGAGAAGTTTAAGGGAGAACTTGAAGATGGCGATATGATATTATTCAACGATCCATACATTAGCGGAACCCACCTGCCTGATATAACGCTAATATGCCCAATTTTTCACAAAGGTCAAATTGTTGCATACTCAGCGAACAAAGCGCATCACTCTGATGTTGGAGGGAAAACTCCTGGCAGCATGGCTGGAGATGCCACTGAGATTTATCAAGAAGGCATTATTATTCCGCCAGTAAAGTTTATCAAAAATAACGCTATTGACAAAGAAGTTGCAAGCATTTTACTAAGCAACATTAGAACGCCAGAAATTAGGATGGGCGATTTGAGGGCTCAAATGGCTTCGGCCATCTTGGGCAAAAGGCGCGTTCTAGAACTTGTAACCAAATATGGCATAAAAACCTTGCATGAAGCCATGGAAGCAATCATGAATTATTCCGAAAGACTAACACGCATTGAAATAAGTAAGATGCCTAGTGGAAGCTGGACCGCAAAGGATTACCTTGAAAATACTGGGGTAAGCAACGAAAGAGTCAAGATAATGGTCACAATGACGACTAGGAAGAACCAATTGCTTGTCGACTATTCGGGAACAGACATGCAGGTTAACGGTCCAGTCAACGCCGTTCTCGGAGTCACCTTATCTGGAGTGTACTACGTCTTAAGGTGCATGATAGACCCAACTATACCAATGAACAACGGATGCTACAGACCCGTGAAGGTTAATGTGCCCCAAGGCACGCTAATGAATCCAACTCCACCAGCACCAGTAGCCGGAGGAAATGTGGAAACTTCTCAAAGAAACGTAGATGTGCTACTGAAAGCTTTTGCCCAGATGCTCCCGGAAAAAGTCTGTGCGGCATGCCAGGGAACAATGAATAACGTTACGATGGGTGGAATAAACCCGGAGACTTCTAAACCGTGGACTTTTTATGAAACGATAGCAGGAGGATTCGGAGGTAGAAAAGGAATGGACGGGCTGGATGCGGTGCATTCCCACATGACAAACACTATGAATACGCCTATCGAAGCAATTGAGACAATTTATCCAATACGTTTTCTCAAATATGAACTACGTGGAGACAGCGGAGGCCCGGGAAAATGGAGAGGTGGAGTAGGTCTAGAAAGAAGCTGGATGTTGCTGGCCCCCTCTGCTACCCTATCTGTACTTGCTGAAAGAACAGAGATGCCACCATGGGGGTTATACGCTGGAAAACCTGGAGCTAAAGGCGAATACTACATAATAAAACAAAACGGAGAACGAATAAAGCTGAAGTCCAAATGCACAGTCAAAGTTGACAAAGGCGACATTTTTGTTACAAGGACACCCGGTGGAGGAGGTTACGGAAATCCCTTAGAAAGAAACTCTGAACTTGTGCAACGCGACGTTCTTGACGGGTTGGTTTCACTGGACGCAGCCAAAAGACACTATGGTGTAGTGATAAATTCCGCGACGACGGAAATTGATTGTAAATCCACTGAGCAGCTTAGATTGACAAAAAGGGCAGATTCAAAAGCGAGGCGCAGGGAAAGGATCGCCGTGAATTCCTGTTAACCAATCGAGGGACAGAGTTGATTGGGAAGAAGAAATTTAGGTGCGCGCGCTCCCAAGCGCGTCAGTTCTAGAAGACTGTTTCACAATCTTTTTTAAAGCGCGTGCATTTAGGTTTCCTTTCAAAGGTGACATTAAATCTTGGGCGGCAAAAATGTCAGGATTTCACCATCAATCTTAAATGATTTGAAGGTCCTTCTTTTGAGCGAAGGTTTTCATAATACTCGATGGCAAAGATGGGAACACGGACAAGTTTTTGGACTTGTTAAAAGACTTTCCTTCAAAAAACAGTTGCACATCAGAGCTTTCATGGATGGAACTCTAAAGGCAGAAGAGGAAATATGGAGATTTCTGTTTCCTTTACACTTCATAGTCCGCCCAAACTTTGAAACTGCGACAAAGAGGCTTCGGGCATTATTGAAGAAGCGCGCGCCATTCTTATTCCTCAAACTTTAAAGATGTCAATGCTGTTTCCATCGCTTCATCTTCTTTACTGTCAAAGGATGGCCAACAAAAGAAGAGGCAACTTGTTTCAGAGGTAAAGGTGGCGTATACTTTTTTTATCTACTCAAAGACTTGGCTAAAGACAGCATTTTTCCGTTAAGCAGTTGATTGTATAGTTGTTATGGCAAGCTTCAAGGAAGGAGAGAGCGAAGAGTTAATGGAGGAACGGAAAGAATCAAAACGCTGCAATTCAACCTTTTGTACACAATCTTAAATATGCTATTAGAATTTCCCTTGACAATCGAAGCGCGCACTAATACAAAGTAAATATGGAAAAGATGTAGTTTGATTTCATAAATGCTTTATTTTTAAAAGACTGAAGCGAATAGCGGTGTTTGATGGTGTACAGACGGCTCTCATCCAAAGAGTTTCTCATAATTTTCAATCTGCTATGGCAAAGAGGGCCATTGGTACAATATCGAACTCCAGACGCTTGGCGCGGGCCATAAGTCAGCCCATGCTTTTGTGACTTGTTTTATAGCTGATACTTAACCAAATCTTCTTTAATCTTAAGCAATCGAGTCTTCGCGAATTACAGGCTTTTTGAGCTTGGCGAATCTGCCTTCACGCAACATAAAATATAAGTGCTTTCTTTCGGGCCTACAAAAACTTGGTAGAAGGAGAAGGGTAACCCTATGGAAGCCGTGAATTTCGTTTTGTGAAAGCAAGTCTCGCCAAGCCAAGATTCCCGTTTCGGTGTAGGTAATTTAAAAGGGCAACGGCGGAGCAACATTCGCGTGCTGGGGAGAGTAGGGTGAAAGTGGAGTTGGCGCGCGTGCGCTATTTGAATTCGCGTTCAAGTATCTTGCGCAAGAAATCGCTGGTAGATCTGTATCTGCCGTTTATTGCGCGCCTCATTATCCTTCTTTTCAAGTCTTTCCTCACTCGAACGCTCAATACGACGTTTTCCATTTGTCCCACCTCTTTTATTCAGTTACTACTAACGCTTTCGACGCGCACCTTTAGTTTTGCTGGAAAAAGTATGCGGCTAAAGGCTCAAAAGTCTTGAGAAGCCAGAATAAGTATTTGCCATCTATGTTTAGCCCGCGCTTTCTGTAGTAAAACTTGTGGCTTGATGTACATGCCTAAAAATCGCACAGTGGGGCGCGCGTTGCCCCAGTTCTGAGCCTTTGTTCAAATTTGGGAATATTTCAAAAACGGTAATCTGGAAAATAAATGACGGTGAGGTCAGTAAGTATAGGCATGAAAAATGGAAAGATATGCGCTTAAACATAAAACCTTTCCATGTCTAGCACTGGTTTCGATGGGGTGCCTAGATTTGTTGACAACCATAATAGGCATACTCTATTTTGGAGCGGCGGAATTTAATCCTTGGTTTGCAGAAATGACGAGAACAAATCTTTCGGCTTATATTGTCATACGACTTTCGTTAGCCATATTTCCAGCACTTCTGTTCTATCAGACAGAAAAAATCTTCGAAGAAGCCCTAGTTGAAAAAGCTAGGCTCTTAATCAACGCTGCATATTTGATATCGGTAGTGGTACTTGCCGCTATAGTCGCAAATAATATTATGGTAATGGCTAAAGTTGTATGAGCCGCTTTGTTTTAGCCTGATCATATAGCGCGCGCTAGAAGTTGGGATAAAACTTTCAAGTCGGCTTTGCCAGATTTCTTCAGGTGCATATGGTAAACGGTATCTATCTCCTAGCCATCTCAGTAAACGAAAATATTGAGCTAAATGTGGGTGCTCTGGGTAACATGTTTTTTGAGAAAGGAATATACGCTTATGTGGGCTCTGCCCAGAGTAGTTTGGAAAAGCGAATAGAACGGCATCTCAGGAAGAGGAAAAAGAAATTCTGGCATATTGACTATCTGCTCAGCAACGAGTTCGTAGAGGTTGAGGAAGTGTTTTACAAAGAGGCAGAAAGATCCGAGGAGTGTAACATTGCAAGAAAATTGGGCGAGCGGAATATTCCGATGAAAGGCTTCGGCTGCTCCGGCTGCCACTGCAGAAGCCACCTGTTTCTTTTGGAGGATCCTAGCTACTAGGCACTTTAGGACAATTAGCTGAGCCTTGCTCAAGACGTGATGCGAAAATAAGACATGAAGAATCCAGCAAGTTGTAATTATACACTCAAAACGACTGCAGGTTCAAGACGATAACTGCAAAGTTTGAGTTCTATCCATTTTTTCCTTTAGTTTCTGTAAGAATCTTTCATGGTGGACGATGACTCTTTCATGTTGTCCTTCTCCTATAACCTCGTTTTGCCATTCGGCTTTCACTTTGAACGCCAGTTTCCTTTCATCTATTCCTGTTAGCTGTGCTGTTACCCTGATTTCTTCTCCCACTGGTACTGGACTCAAATGTTTCACATCTACTCTGAAACCCACGGTTATGAATCCCTTTGGCAACTTCTCTTGTACGCAATGTAGCGCTGTGTTCTCCATAAAGGCTATCATCGCTGGGGTGGAGAGAACTTCTACCTCTCCTGAACCCACAGCCTTAGCAGCATGCTCGTTTTTGACAGTATATTTTGCGGTTAATGTTAACCCAATCTTGAGGTTCTGTTCCATTTGCGTTTCCTCAAATTGAAATTTCTAATTAAAAGGAACTTCCCGCGCGCTGTAATGTCTATTTTTTAGGCTTTCTAAATTAGGCTTTTGCCTTTACACTCGAAGATTTGTACAAAACCCATTTCGATTAATTCTTATCTTTATATGCGATACAAATAGTCTATAAGTAGCTTTTAGCAATTTGAAAGTCTCCAGTTCACATGGTGCCTGTGATGAGCGTAGCCAAGCCGATTCTTGAATACGTTAGGGCAATTAAGATTCAAACGGATGTTCCTCGGTCCATGAAGGCTTTCAAGAGGCTTCTTAGATATCATAGGCCATATCTTTATCTTTTCATTTTCATAATAGTGTTGGCTGCTTTAAGATCCTACCTGTTCACGCTTGAGCCTTTGTACACTGCTCAGATCATTGACAAGGTTATTGTGGAGGGAAATCATGATCTGCTTTTGAGCTTGGTATTGAACATAGTGATTGCAACGGTAGCCTTCGGAGTAACTAATTTTATCATAACATATGTAAATGGATACGCGGCGCAGTTGGTGATACGAGATGTGAGAAGTGACTATTACTCTTCCCTCCAAGGTAAGTCGTTCAAATTTTTTGACTCCACCACTGTTGGAGACCTCATTTCGCGGGCTACAGTGGATCTGCAGGCCGTTGACATGTTCCTTAGGACATGGGTTGGGGTTCTGACCAACGCTATCTTCGCAGTTGTAATGGTGTTCGCGGTGATGTATTCGATAAATCCGGCTATGAGCTTGATAGCAATTATGCCTATGCCCCTCATATTCTACTTTACAACTAAGCTCTGGACAACGACTATGCCACTTTTTAGGAAGATGATGCTGATCCTAGGCAGACTCGGAGCCTATGTGCAACAGAACATTCTGGGAATGAAGAATGTTCGAATCTTCAGTAAGGAGGAGGAGATGGAGGAGGGATTTAAAGAAGTTGAAGAAATTTTCGTGGACACGGCGATCACAGCAGGTCGAATTCAGTCTAGGTATATGCCTTCTGCCCAGGCTATTCTGACTCTGGGGATCACGTTGGTATACATTTACGGTGGGAACTTGATAGCAGCACCATCATCTATTTTCACAATAGGGATGCTCACGCTCTTCGCTAGGTATATGATGAGGTTGAGCTTCCCTCTTCGTGACTTGAGCCTGCTTTCGGGTACTTGGATAAATGCGTCAGCTGGAATTGAGAGAATTTACGAAGTCATCGATATACCTGGAGATGTTAAGATGATGCCCGATGCCGCGGCGGTCAGAATAGATGGAGGCGAGGTTGAATTCAGAAATGTGACTTTTGGATACGTTAAGGATAGGCCTGTTCTGAGGAATGTGAGCTTCAAAGTGAATTCAGGTGAGAAGATCGCTATTCTCGGGGCCACAGGCTCGGGGAAATCATCCCTGATTTACCTTATTCCGAGATTTTATGACGTTGACTCAGGAAGCATACTGATCGACGGTGTAGATGTTAGAGATTTTAAGCCTTCATCCTTGAGGAGGCAAATTGGCTTGGTGCTGCAAGACGTATTCATATTCTCAGGCACGGTTAAGAGCAACATTGTTTTCGGAAGAACAGATGCTTCTATGGATGAAATTATATCCGCAGCTAAACTGGCGAGGATACATGACTTCGTTGAGATGCTTCCTCAAGGATACAACACTCTCGTAGGTGAGAGAGGAGTAACCCTATCGGGCGGACAGAGACAGAGAATAACTATCGCCAGAGCACTATTGACAGATCCGAAAATCCTGATCCTCGATGACTCGCTCTCATTTGTGGATGCTAAGACTGAGCAGAAGATCCAGGAGGCTATTGACGAAGCCATGAAGGGTAGAACCTGCTTCATAATCGCTCAAAGACTTTCAACGATAAAGGGTGCTGACAGAATAATGGTTCTGGATAACGGTGAAATCGCTGAATTCGGAACTCACAGCCAACTCA
>CAZDZM010000009.1:0-30629 GCA_964509945.1 uncultured Candidatus Bathyarchaeia archaeon | reverse complement strand
CGGGGTAGCCTAGCCTGGTTTGGGCGCCAGACTCATAATCTGGAGAACAAACGGGTGCCAATCGCCCAACTGTCCAGAGGTCGCGGGCTCGAATCCCGCCCCCGGCACCATGGCGTCAATGTCTTCTCTTAGACTGGCTAGAATATTAATATCTGGGCGCTTCTACTTGTTGAAAATATCTCGCAAGGCAGCCTTTTTCTATTTTTGGTTTTTTGATTTTTCTCGACCTCAAACGATTTTCGATTTCTTGCTCAGGCAGCTTTACATTTAGGGCTCTTTTTGGGATGTCTATTGAAATAATGTCTCCGTTTTTGATGGCCGCTATTGGCCCACCTTCAGCTGCCTCTGGTGAAACATGACCTATACATGGTCCTCTGGTGGCTCCTGAAAACCTGCCATCCGTTATTAAAGCCACTGAATCGCTTAGGTCCATGCCTGCCAGCGTGGCTGTTGGTATTAGCATTTCTGGCATGCCAGGACCTCCTTTTGGTCCCTCGCAACGAATTACAACCACATCGCTTGGCTGGATTTCGTGATTTCTTATGGCCGCCACCGCCTCTTTTTCGGAATCAAAAACTTTGGCAGGACCTGTATGGGCGAGCATCTTTGGCGAAACTGCAGCCGTCTTGACGACTGCTCCATTAGGCGCAAGGTTTCCAGTTAGCACCGCTATTCCGCCTTCTTTGTGGACGGGATCTGTTAATGGGCGAATGACATTGGCGTCTAAGACTTTCGCGTTTTTTATGTTTTTGTTAAGGGTTTGGCCTGTGACTGTGAGAGCCTCCAAGTGAAGTAGAGATTTTAGCTCTTTCATAAGCGCAGGTATGCCTCCGGCCGCGTCCAAGTCTTCTAGTGCGTAAGGTCCGCTTGGGATCATGTTACAGAGGTGGGGGACACGCCTGCTAATCTCGTCAAAGACTCTCAGTGGCAATGGGATGCCTGCTTCTTTAGCTATGGCGGAAAGATGTAGAACAGTGTTTGTGGAACCGCCCAAGGCCATATCCACTGCAATAGCGTTTTCAAAAGCCTCTCGGGTTAGGATGGCTGAGGGGCGCAAATTAGAACTTACAAGTTCAACAATCCTCTCACCAGATTTCCTTGCTATCCTCAACTTTGAAGCGCTCTTAGCGAGCGACGTAGCACAGTAAGGCAGAGATAAACCGAAAGCCTCAGTTACACAGGCCATGGTGTTAGCGGTGAACATGCCATTACAGGACCCGCACCCTGGGCAAGCCGCGTCTTCCAACCTCTTTAACTCCTCTTCGCTCATCTTTCCTGCAAAGACTTTTCCCACACCCTCAAGTACAGAGACTACACCGATCTTTTTTCCATCTAACCGACCAGAAGCCATCGGTCCCCCAGTCACAACAATAGCTGGTAAATCCAACCTAGCCGCAGCCATAAGCATACCTGGAGTGATCTTATCGCAGTTGGAAATCAGAACCACCCCATCTAGCCTATGAGCTTGAGCCATAACCTCAACCGAATCAGCAACTATATCCCTAGAAGGTAAGGAATATCGCATCCCCTCGTGGCCCATGGCCAATCCATCACAAACAGCAATGGTGTTAAATTCAAATGGAATGCCGCCGGCAGTCAGTATTCCCGCTTCAACTCTTTCAGCGATCTCATTCAAGTGTATGTGCCCAGGCACAATGGTTGTGAAGCTGTTTGCTACACCTATGAAGGGCTTCTTCATATCTTGTTCTGTAAGTCCCAGCGCTTTCAACAGCGCCCTGTGCGACGCCCTTTCTAATCCACATTTTATTTCGTCGCTCCTCAAAAATTTGGCGCCTCCATCGTAAAGCGTTTGCGTTAGATAATGAAGCCAAAAGCTTTATATTTAAGGGTGTTGTTGTGGAAAAGCTTGTTGCGAGTTGATTAAAATGGGGTATTGCTTTATCGAATAGCTTTGCTGAAAAAATAAGAATTTTTGACACCACCCTGAGGGATGGTGAACAAACCCCCGGAGTCTCCTTAACCCCTGAAAACAAAGTTAGAATTGCTAGGCGATTAGACGAAATTGGCGTAGACGTCATTGAAGCAGGTTTTGCAGCTGTTTCTGAAGGTGAAATGGAAGCAGTAAAACTCGTAGCCAAAGAAGGACTTAAAGCTGAAGTATGCAGTTGCTCGAGAGGCACCAAAGGAGACATCGACGCCACAGCCAAAAGCGACGCTGACAGCATACACCTTGTTATCCCAACCTCAGACCTGCATCTTCAATACAAACTGAGAAAAACAAGGGAAGACATTCTAAGAATTACCGAAGAATGCGTTCAATATGCTAAGGATCAAGGACTGATCGTTGAACTGTCAGCTGAGGATGCAACTAGATCCGATGTGGATTTTCTTAAAAAAGTTTTCAACAAAGGCATTAAGGCAGGAGCGGATAGAATCTGCACTTGCGACACCGTGGGAGTTCTAACCTTCGAAAGATCATACGAACTTTTCTCAGATTTGAGAGAAACCTTTCCCAACACTCCTATCAGCGTCCACTGCCACAATGATTTCGGTATGGCCGTAGCCAACTCAATAGCAGCACTAAAAGCCGGTGCCAATCAAGTCCACGCAACCATCAATGGGCTTGGTGAAAGAGCGGGAAACGCTTCACTGGAAGAAATAGTGGTTGCTCTAAAGGCACTCTACGGATTGGAGTTGCCCATCAAAACTGAACGACTATACAGCACTTCACAATTAGTGTCTCGATTGACGGGCATTGCTCTTCAGCCGAACAAGGCTATTGTCGGCGAAAACGCTTTTACCCACGAGTCCGGCATCCACACGCAAGGCATGTTATCACATCCATCAACGTATGAGCCTATTTCCCCCGAGTTGGTAGGGGTTACAAGACGAATAGCGGCCGGAAAACACGCCGGCACCCATGGCTTAGGGTCAACCCTAGCTGGGATGGGTTTGCACCCTACAGAAGAGCAACTAAAAGAAGTCTTTCTCAGAGTCAAAAGCATAGGGGACAAAGGGAAGAAAGTAATGGACGCAGATCTTTTAGCAATTGCAGAGATGGTTATGGGCTTAAACAAGACCAAACCAATACAACTCCAAGAGGTAACAGTAGTCAGCGGAAACAAGGTAACGCCCACTGCTTCTGTTAGGCTGAAACTTAACGGTAAAGAAGTCACCGGAGCATCCGTTGGCGTTGGCCCTGTAGATGCTGCTATCAACGCAATTAAAGAAGCAATCTTGGAAGTTGAACCTATCCACCTAGAGCAATATCACGTTAAGGCAATCACAGGCGGAACAGACGCTATGGTAGAAGTCGTTGTGCATATGCGCAAAGGCGACAGAACCGCCACGGCGATGGGACTTCGAGAAGACATAGTTATGGCAAGTGTAGAAGCTGTGCTCAGCGGCATGAACGTCCTAACAGTAGACTACAGCGCAGAAACAGCGATGAGGGAGAAGAAAAATGACTAGCAAAAACTCAGCAGACAAAAGCTTTTTAAATGGCATAGGAGGTATAAATACGGAAAACATAGTTTCATGGAGGCAAACAAGTGAGGGATCGCTACCTCATTTAGAAAGCGCGTCTTTCTCGCCCAGCCCAAAGTACACTCTGAAAACAGTTCAGCCAAATTTTCTACAAATGTCATCAACCGCGTGCATAGCGGCAGCGTTTTTGGTAGCCAAGGAGGTACGACTCCTTTGAACAGACTTTCTGGTGCCAAAGCGCTTGTAGAAGCCTTAGAACGACAAAACGTAAAGGTAATCTTTGGCATATTGGGCGGAACAATTCTACCCGTATATGATGCTTTGCGCGATTCGAAAATACGACACATTCTTAGCAGACATGAACAGGGGGCAGCTCACGCAGCCGACGGCTACGCTAGAGCAAGCGGAAAACCGGGAATCTGCATGGCAACCTCAGGTCCAGGAGCCACAAACCTCGTCACAGGAATCGCTAACGCCTACATGGATTCTTCTCCAGTAATTGCCTTCACAGGGCAAGTCAACGCGCGTGCCTCTAACTCCTCCTATATTATAGGCAAGGATGCCTTCCAAGAAGCCGACATAATCGGAATAACCACTCCCATAACTAAATACAATTATCAAGTGCGGGAAGCCGCTGAAATTCCAAAGGCTGTAGGAATGGCTTTTCACATAGCAACTACAGGCAGACCGGGACCAGTTTTGATTGATCTTCCTAAGAACGTGCAGACAGACATAGCTGAAATCGAGTTTTCAGACAGAATCGAAATTCGCGGGTATAAACCCTCATCTGAACCGCATCTTCTGCAAACTAAAAAGGCTGCCGAGTTGTTGGTGAGGGCGGAAAAGCCCATGATCCTGGCGGGAGGGGGAGCAATAATCTCTGATTCTTCACAAGAACTTTTGGAAGTAGCACAGCTCTTGGTGGCGCCTGTGGCGACAACACTAATGGGAAAAGGAGCTTTTCCCGAAAACCATCTTTTATCACTTGGAAACGTAGGAATGCATGGAAACCCCGCGGCCAACCAATTACTCTTAGAGGTAGATGTGCTGTTAGCAGTGGGAACACGCTTCTCCGATAGATCTACGGCAAACTTAGACAGTTTCTGCTCAGACGCGAAAATAATTCATGTTGACATTGACGCGGCTGAGATTGGGAAAAACGTAAGTGCTGATGTACCTATTGTTGGTGACGCTAAGAAAACTCTGAAAACACTTTCCGAGATGATCACAACACAGCTAAAAAAGAGAGACGATTCTGCATGGCTAAAAAGAGTTAAAGAGGTCAAGGAGAATCTTCAGAACTCCGTAACAAATGATGAAATGACATATCTGAAGCCGGAAAGCGTTCTGAAGGAACTTAGGAAAATGCTGCCCGAAGACGCCATAGTCACCACCGAAGTCGGCCAGAATCAGATGTGGGCTGCACAATATTTCAAAGCGCTTAAACCAAGAACCTTCATAAGTTCAGGCGGCCTTGGAACCATGGGCTTTGGTTTTCCGGCCTCCTTGGGCGCCAAAGTGGCTTGTCCTGAAAGGCTAGTTGTAGATATTGCTGGTGATGGAAGCTTCATAATGACAGAACAAGAACTCGCATGTTCTGTTATTGAGAACATTCCAGTTACGGTTATAGTCATGAATAATTCCGTCCTCGGGATGGTTGCTCAATGGCAAAGGATGTTCTATAATAGGCGATATTTTGCTGTAAAACTGGGGCAAGTTCCCGACTTCGTTAAGTTAGCAGAGGCCTATGGCGCTCAAGGTTTTCATGTGGGATCAATCAGCGAATTTTCGCAAGCCGTTAAAGAAGCAATGAAAAGTGAAGTCACAACAGTCATTGACGTGCCAATTTCTCCGGAAGAGAATGTTTTGCCAATGATTCCCCCAGGCCGCGGTTTAGATGAAATGGTGGATGATTGTTAATGGGCAGCGACAGAATTAATGTGATCGCCGCTTTGGTAGAACATAAGCCAGGCGTATTGCACAGCGTAGCTAATATGTTCCGAAGGAGAGGGTTTAACATTGAAAGCATCTCCGTTGGACCCGTAGAGCAGAATGGTTTAGCCAGAATGACTATAACTGTCAATGGAGACGAAAAAACCATCGAACAAGTGGTTAAGCAACTAAACAAAATCATTGACGTGGTTAAAGTTATCCAGCTAGACCCAGCAAACATCGTGACGAGGGAAATGGCACTTATTAAAATTAATGTACCCGACACAAAAACCAGGTCGGACATTATAAACTGTGTGGACGTTTTCAGAGGCCATGTGGTAGACGTATCCCCAGAAACTTTGATGATAGAAATAACTGGAGGACCAGATAAAATAGACGCTTTTCTCAATCTAATGAAAACATTTGGCATAATAGAAGTTGCCAGAACGGGCATAACAGCCCTTTCACGAGGACCCACATCCATCAAAATTGAAGATTGACCGGAGAAAGAAAGAAATGAAAAAGGTATACTACGATAAGGACGTGAGTTTAAAACCCCTAAAAGACAAAACCGTTGCCATACTTGGATATGGCAGTCAAGGGCGAAGCCAAGCCCAAAACATGAGAGACTCAGGCATAAATGTCATACTAGGCTTAAGACCCTGCGGTTCATCATGGAAAAGAGCTGCTGCCGACGAATTTGAAGTCTATTCTATTTCAGAAGCAACACGGAAAGCCGATGTAGTGCACATGCTTATCCCTGACTTAGAACAGCCAGAAGTTTTCAGAAACCAAGTGGCGCCGCACATGACCGAAGGAAAAGTTTTAGGCTTCTCCCACGGCCTAAATATACATTTTAAACAGATAATCCCGCCGGCCAACGTAGACGTCATGATGGTTGCCCCAAAATCTCCAGGACTCAGACTTCGAGAAACCTACATGGAAGGCTTTGGAGTGCCAGCGCTTGTGGCTGTTTACCAAGACTACTCTGGGCAAGCCATGAAAATCGCCTTGGCAATGGCCAAAAGCATTGGCTGCACCAGAGCTGGAGTTTTAGAAACTACCTTCAAGCAGGAAACCGAAAGCGACCTCATCGGAGAACAAACAGTGCTTGTGGGAGGACTAATTGAGCTTATTAAAAACGGCTTTGAAGTTCTCGTGGAAGCAGGATATCAACCTGAGCTTGCCTACTTTGAAGCGTGCAATGAGGCTAAATTGATAATGGACTTGATTTATCAAAGCGGATTTACTGGAATGCTCAAAGCAGTTTCTGATACAGCAAAGTACGGCGGACTAACCGTGGGACCAGAAGTAATTGACCAACACGTAAAAGAAAACATGAAAAAAGTCGTAAAATTCGTCCAAAACGGTGAATTTGCACGGGAATGGCTAGGTAACAGTAACATGGCCCAAGAAATACTAAACTCTTTAATGAAGAAAATTGAGAACCACCGGATCGAAAAAGTAGGAAAATTCATCAGAAGGACAGCGGGAATTGAAAAGTAACAAACGTCCAGTACAACAACATAAGAGATGACAGATGACAGTGAACATTTCCGAAAAAATATTGGCTAAAGCCTCGGGAAAAGACGAGGTACACTCGGGAGAAATAGTGGATGCCGAAGTTGACATGGTAATGGTTCACGATTTAACCGGTCCATTGGCCGTTGAAGCCTTTAATCGAATTGGCGTGGAACAAGTTTGGGATAACCAGAAGATAATTATCATTCTAGACCATCAAGTTCCAGCCGATTCCATTAAGGCTGCAGAATTACATAAAACCATGAGAAAGTTTTCAAGAGAACAAAAAATTAGACTATATGACGTAGGTGAAGGAGGAATATGCCATCAAGTTATGCCGGAGAAGGGCTACGTCATTCCGGGAAGACTAATAGTTGGCGCAGACTCTCACACATGCACTTATGGCGCCTTCGGTGCCTTTGCGACCGGAATAGGATCAACTGAAGCCGCAGCTGTTTTTGCCACTGGCAAGATTTGGTTAAAAGTGCCAGAGACCATTAAAATAAACGTGAACGGAAAGTTCCAGAAACTTGCCACGCCTAAAGACCTAATCTTATCAATAATCAACCAAATCGGAATTGACGGCGCCACATACAAAAGCGTCGAGTTCACCGGCCCTACCGTACGTGACATGGATATTGGCGGCAGAATGACTCTTTGTAACATGGCGGTGGAAATGGGAGCTAAGAATGGTATTGTAGAGCCAGATGAAAAAACTCGCAGATTTCTCGAAGGAAGAGCAAAAATTTCAGAATCACTTGAATCATTTAAGAGTGACCCTGATGCTTTATACGAAAAGATTTTAGACTTAGACGTTACGCGTTTAGAACCCCAAGTCGCATCCCCGCCATCTGTTGACAATGTGAAGCCCGCGTCTAAATTAAACAAAGTCAAAATCGATCAAGCGTTCATTGGATCCTGCACCAACGGACGAATTGAAGATCTACGGTTAGCGGCTGAAATCTTGAAGGGAAAAAAGGTCAAGAGTGAAGTGCGAATGCTTGTGATTCCAGCATCTCAGGAAGTGTACACTCAAGCTTTAAAGGAAGGCCTTGTAGAAGCTTTCGCCAAAGCCGGTGGAATTGTCTGTAACTCTACGTGTGGTCCATGTTTAGGGGGGCACATAGGCGTGTTAGCGTCCGGCGAAGTTTGTATAAGCACTTCAAACCGAAATTTTGTTGGAAGAATGGGAAGTCCAGAGGCCAGCATTTATCTAGCCTCTCCAGCCACTGTTGCAGCTTCGGCCTTAACAGGCAGAATAACTGATCCACGAGAGTTGGAGGCTTGAAATGTCGATTTCTGGAAATGTTCTGAAATTCGGAAACAATGTGGACACAGACGCCATTCTTCCAGGAAAATACTTGGTTCTAACTGATCCGAAGGATCTGGCTCAGCACGCCATGGAAGGATTAGACCGTATCTTCACTGAGAAGGCTAAAAGGGGAGCAATTCTTGTTGCTGGAAAAAACTTCGGATGTGGCTCCAGTCGAGAACAAGCGCCATTGGCTTTGAAGTATGCAGGTGTTAGATGTGTTCTGGCGGAATCCTTTGCCCGCATTTTTTTCAGAAACGCAATAAACATTGGTTTGCCAGCAGTTCAGTTCAAAAACGCCTTGAGTAGGGTTGATGAAGACGACGAGTTGATTGTGGATCTTGAAGCTGGCAAAATAAGGAACTTGTCAAAGGGTGTGGTTCATCGCGTAGATAGGCTTCCACCATTCATATTGGAGATACTCTCAGACGGAGGTCTCATAGCAAACCTGCGAAAAAGGATGAAGAAAAAGTGACCAAGTACAAAATAGTTCTAATTCCAGGAGATGGAATAGGCCCAGAATTAACAGCGGCAACCGTGAAGGTTTTAGGAGCGATTCTGAAAAAATCTGGCTTAGATCTAAGCATTATAGAGGCAGAAGCTGGAGATCAGTGCTTCAAAAGAAGGGGGATAGCTCTCCCCGAAGAAACCATACAAAAAATAAAAAGTTCTCACGCGTGCTTGAAAGGCCCTGTGGGTGAAACTGCAGCTGACGTCATAGTGAAACTTAGGCTAATGTTTGACCTTTACGCCAATATTCGCCCGATAAAGAGTTATCCCTCCGCTCCAGCGTTGAGACCAGACATTGACCTAGTGTTTGTCAGGGAAAACACTGAGGACGTCTACAAGGGATTAGAATTTTCGTTAGGCGAAACCGCGCTTTGTTTGAGGGTTATCACACGGAAAAGCTGCGAAAGAATTGCGAAAAAAGCCTTCGAGCTGGCTATGAGACGAAACAATAAAAGAAGAGTCACAGCTGTTCACAAGGCGAACGTCATGAGAATAACATGCGGCCTCTTCGCCGACGTCTGCAGGAAAATGGCTGAACAATATCCTGACATAACCTTTGACGAACAATACGTAGACGCTGCAGCAATGCGTTTGATAAAGGAACCTCAAGAGTTTGATGTTATAGTCACCACGAACATGTTTGGAGACATTCTCTCAGACGAAGCTGCTCAGCTGGTTGGAGGGTTAGGTATGGCTCCAGGAGCGAACATAGGAGACAATTTTGCCATATTTGAACCTATCCATGGATCGGCTCCGACCAGAGTTGGAAAACATACGGCTAATCCGTGCTCCATGATTCTAGCTTCCAAAATGATGCTTGAGTGGCTAGGTGAGCAATACCATGACTCTAAATGTCTAGTTGCGGCCGAAGCTATTGAAAAAGCGGTTTTTGACACCCTTCGCAAAGGCGTAACTGTTTCAGATTTAGGAGGAGACGTCACAACAATTGAGATGGCTGAGGCCATCGTTGAGGAAATGCGAGAAGAATGACGAGGAAGCTCAAGTCGTGAATTAGCAAAATGTTGATTGGAGGTTTTAGTGAAGTTGACTCAGAAAGATTCGTGTTTTATTCGCATTTTTGATACAACTCTGCGTGACGGAGAGCAAACCCCTGGAGTTTCATTGACGGCCGAAGAAAAATTGGAGATTGCTCAACAGCTGGACAAGTTAGGCGTGGATGTCATCGAAGCTGGCTCGCCCATGTCTTCGGAAGGTGAAAAGAGAGCTGTCAAGGAAATAGCCAAGTCAGGATTAAGAGCTGAAGTCTGTGGTCTCGCTCGTACCACTCGAAAAGATATTGAAGCAGCCATTGATTGCGATGTCGACACTGTTCATACTTTCATCCCCACTTCTGACGTACAAATGAAGTATGCTGTAGGCTTAACGCGTGAACAAGTACTGTCAGCAACCATCGATTCTGTAGAATATGTCAAAAGCCATGGATTAATATGCGAATTTTCACCCATGGACGCTACGAGATCTGATTTGGAATTCTTAAAGGGAATCTGTAGGGCAGCCGAGAAAGCGGGCGCCGATAGAATAAACATTCCAGATACCGTGGGAATAATGACGCCTTACAGTACACGAAAACTTGTTGAGGAGCTCAAAACTGTGATTAATGTTCCAATAAGCATTCATTGTCACGATGACTTTGGCATGGCTGTAGCTAACTCCTTAGCTGCGGTGGAAGGCGGAGCCACCCAAGTGCATGCTACAATCAATGGGCTTGGTGAAAGGGCTGGCAATGCAGCTTTAGAAGAGGTTGTAATGTCACTCCACATGATTTATAATTTGAAAACCGGCATAAACACTCGCTTGCTTTACGGTACTTCGCGATTGATCACAACATTAACTGGGATCCCTGTGCAACCTAACAAAGCTATAGTTGGCGAGAATGCTTTTGCCCATGAATCAGGCATTCACACGCGCGGGGTGACTGTGAGACCAGCGACTTTCGAACCTATTGAACCGGAGCTTGTTGGTCGTAGAAGGAAGCTTGTAGCTGGGAAGCTTGCAGGAACACGGGGCGTGAAGACGGAGTTAGAAGAAATAGGGATACAGGCTACAGATGAGCAGCTGAAGGAAATCCTTAGAAGAGTTAAAGATTTGGGAGATAAAGGCAAGACTGTAACGGACGCCGATTTAATAGCCCTGGCCTCTGCGGTTACAGGAGAAGTTACTAAAGAGAAAATCGTTGACCTATGTGATTTTGCTGTTGTCACTGGAATCAAGGTCCTACCAACTGCGTCTGTGAAGTTGGTTTTAGATGGAAAAGAATATGTAGCCGCAGAAACTGGGGTGGGTCCCGTAGATGCTGCCATAAAGGCCATACAGAGATTAACACATAGCCTCGTGAACGTTAGGCTGCGCGAATATCGACTTGAAGCCATAACGGGAGGTTCAAATGCCGTAGCTGAAGTAATGATAAAAGTTGAAGACGAGAATGGAAATGTTGTGTCAGCTAGAGCTGTAAGAGAAGACATAGTTATGGCCAGTGTTGAAGCGATGATCAACGGAATTAATAGATACCTAATCAAAAAACGAAAGTTGGGAAAATAGAAAAATGCGCGTAGCTTTCCAAGGCGAAAGAGGAGCGTACAGCGAAAGTGCAGTTTACAACTTTTTTGGGTCATCTGTAGATGTTAAACCTTGCAGGGACCTTTCAGAAGTTTTTGACAGTGTGGAAAAAGGAGAGACGGAATTTGGAGTTGTTCCAATTGAAAACTCGATAGAAGGAAGCGTTAATCAAACTTACGACCTTTTTCTCACCCATGACCTCAAAGTTTACGGAGAAATAGTTCTCAAAATCGTCCATTGCTTAATTGCCAACCCTAAAACAAATTTGAAATTAATCGAAGTTGTTTACTCCCATCCCCAAGCTCTGGCTCAATGCCGCAGCTTCTTAGAGCATTTAGGTTGTGATCTTATTCCGACGTATGACACTGCGGGTAGCGTGAAAATGATAAAGGAGAAGAGATTAAAGAACGCCGCTGCCATAGCCAGCGAGCAAGCTGCGGAACTCTATAGAATGAAAATTCTTGCCAAAGAAATTGCGGACAACCCAGCTAATTACACGCGTTTCTTTGTCCTATCTAAAAATGATTCACAAATTACATGCAAGGACAAGACTTCTATAATTTTCTCGGCCGCACATGTTCCAGGGTCGTTGTATCAAGCTCTAGGGGAATTTGCCCAGAGAAACATAAACTTGACAAAAATCGAGTCAAGACCCACTAAACAAAAACCTTGGGAATACAATTTCTACTTGGACTTTGAGGGCCATAGAAATGAGGCACTGTGCTCAGAGGCTTTAAAAGCGCTGGAGAAGAGAGCAGTTTTCCTAAAGGTTTTGGGTTCTTACCCTAAGGCTCAACAAGAATTCCCAAAGAATTAGCTTTCTGCGGCTTCTAACATTTTGTACATGACTTCATATGACTTTGTACATTCTGGATCTGTTTTCATCATTTTAGCCTTCACATCTTCGATTTTGTCGATAAGGACTAATCGATTTTTATGTTTGATCGTCTTGAGCCATTCTTCTGATTTTGCGAGAAATAGACTTTCGATTTTCTCCAGTTTTGGCAGATTCAATTGAAGGTTGGCGTAGAAATCGGCTTTTTCCGAAGCAACGGCCTCCGCAAGCGTTAGTAACATTTTGTAGCTTGCGCCTGCAACTTTTCGCATTTCAGAAAAACTAGATTGGTCAAGCAGCATGTCACAAGCTACTAAACCAATGAAGTGAGGAAGCCCCAATGTAATGGACATCAGTTCATCATGTTTTTTAGGCGACATAATAGACACACGTGCTTTTTTTCCCTCTAACCAAACTTTGAAATCTTCCGCAAACTTTTTTTCCTCGGAGCTGATTGGCGTGAGGATAAAGTTCTTGTTCTTGACACTTGTGCTTCCTGGACCAAAAACTGGGTGCATCCCAAGCACTGTACCCCTCTTTATATATTTATGCATGATTTTGACTGGTGACTCCTTGATTGAGCAGATGTCCATGATCGCTTGGCCAAAACTCACATGTGAGTGAATTTCTTTAATAACACCCTCGAAGTCATCGATGGACACGCAAACTAGAACTCTGTCAGAACTTTTGACCGAAGTTGTGGCATCAGCGGTTTCGATCGCAAATTCGTTTTTTATTTTCAGCAGTTTTTCTTTATCTTTGTCTGAAACTATTACAGAGTAGCCTTCTTCCAGGAAGAATCTGGTAAACCAAGCGCCCATCTTTCCTGCGCCGATTATCGCCACCTTCATTCTAGAGCCTCGCAAATCTTCTTCAAGCCTGTCTCGATCTCCTCTCGGGGTGCAGTCAAAGATATTCTGAAATGCTCTCTGTAATTACCAAAGGCGGTGCCAGGAGCCACGGCCACTCCTTTGTCAAGTAAATCAAAAGCAAATCTCTCAGAATCTAAACCAGTATATTTGGGGAAGAGATAAAATGGAGCGTCAGGTCTTGAAAATTCCATTTCCGTTTTTGAAAGAACTTCACAAGCCAAGTTTGCCCTTTTTTGATATTCTTCTCTAATTCTTTCCACTATTTCTTGTCTTAGCTCCAATGCCTTAAGCGCTGCCTCTTGGATGAAGACTGGCACATTTGTGAAAGTTATTTGGTTCAGTTTCATTATTTTTTCGACTAGTTCCTTTTTAGCAATGATGTAACCGATTCTCCATCCTGTCATTGTAAATGCTTTAGAAAAACTTTTGATCACTACGTGATTGTCGCCATAGTCCGAAATACTCTTCGTTTCGACGAAACTTATGTCAGAATATACTTCGTCAGCTATGATTGAGATTTTTTTATCATTTGCAATTTGGACTATGGCCTTGAGCGTTTTTCCATCGACGACTTTGCTGGTTGGATTGTTCGGGTTATTCAGTATTATTGTCCGCGTGTTATGGTCAGCTAAAGCTTCTAGCTTTTCAGGTTCAATTTTCCAGTTTGAATCAAATTCCGTCTTCAAGAACCGGGTTTCCGCTCCAAGGCTTTTGGCAGTGAGCTCATAGGCTGTCCAATAGGGAGTTGGAATTATGACGTTGCCCCCGTCCTTCAGTAGCGAATACATTACAGAGAAAATTCCCCATTTTGAACCGGGCGTGATTATAACGTTGTCTGCAGAAACGCCATGGATACTTGCAAGTTTTTCCCTGAGGCTTTTCTCGCCAAGTGAAGAGGCGTATTTTGTTTTTCCCTTTTTCATTGCTTCATAAGCGGCTTCAACTATTTCGTGTGGTGTCTCAAGGTCCGGATCGCCTATGTTTAATTTTATTATCTTTTTTCCTTCGTTTTCAAGTTTTATCGCTTTTTCATTTATTTCATACAACATTTCGCATCAATCCTCTAAGACTGTTTATAAGCACTCTCATTTGATTCTTGAACGAAGCTGCACATGGCAATTATCTCACGGTAGATAGTGTCAACTTGATTCTGTTCAAGTCCTAATGTCGATGCCTTGTCTCTGATACGTTGATATATTTTGTTTTCCCTCAAGGGATCTTTGATGGGAATATTGTGCTCTTTTTTGACGTTACCGATAGCCTTGCACAACTTGACTCGTTCATTTAGAAAAAGCAAAATTTGCTCGTCAACTTCATCTATCCGATCCCGCAATCGCTGAATTTTTTCCAATTATTTTTGCTCCTTCAAGACTTTAGGTATTATGCCTGCACGAAGCGTGTGATCGACCAAAACCATTGCTACCGCGGATTCTACAACTGGAACAGCTTTAGGCACAACACAGGGGTCGTGTCTTCCCTTAACTTGAATGGCAGTTTCTTCCATCTTTAGAAGGTTAATAGTCCTCTGTTTTTTCGAAATTGAAGGTGTCGGTTTTATGGCGACTCTAACAAGAATTGGCATCCCAGTAGATATTCCGCCCAAAATACCACCACAATTGTTAGTAAATGTTACAATTCTTCCATTTTGTATGACATATGGATCATTGTTTTCAGACCCCTTAAGTTGTGCAGATTTGAAACCCACTCCAAACTCGACTCCTTTAACAGCGGGAATATTGAATAACATCTTAGCAATGTCAGCATCCAAAGAATTAAAGAGAGGTTCGCCAATCCCCGCTGGAGCATTTAGGGCAACACATTCAATTATCCCACCTACACTATCGCCTTCGTTTTTCATCTCTAAAATTGCTTCCTCCATATTTTTTGAGCAGTATAAATCAGGACACCTAACAGAGCTGCTGTATGTATTCTTGCGAATTTCCTCAATGTTCAAAGATTTGATTAGTTTCACATCACCTATAGCTGTGGTGTAAGCTAATACTTCAATGCCGAACAAGCTCAGCAGTTTTTTAGCGATGGAGCCGGCCATCACCAAAGCCACGGTTACTCTACCTGAAAATCGTCCTCCGCCGCGATGGTCATTGAAGCCTCCATACTTGATTTGAGCAGTGTAATCAGCGTGGCCTGGTCTGGGTAAATTCCTTAGCGTATCGTACTCCGAAGGGATAGCCTCTTTATTCTGTACCAAGGCACAAATTGGCGCGCCAGTTGTAAAACCCTTGAAGACGCCAGAGAGAATTTCGACAACATCCTTTTCGATCCGTGTGGAGACTATCCTTCTCCGAAATGGAATTCTCTTATCCAGTTCAGCTTGAATGTCTTTTTCAGAAAGGGAGAGCCCAGCTGGGCAACCATCCACCAGAACTCCAATGCATCTGCCATGGCTCTCACCAAAAGACGTTACAACGAACTCTTCACCTATCGAATTTCCCGCCAATAATATTCACTCCTAATGCACGTAAATCATCAAAGAAAGTGGGATACGATTTTTTAACGCATTCAGCATCTTTAATTCTTGTCGTACCATCCGCGTTCAAGGCCGCAATGGCGCATGCCATGGCGATTCTATGATCTTCATGAGCGGTTATGATATTTCCATGGAGCGCACATGGTCCATTTATGATCAAGCTATCTTTGCCCATGGCTACTTCAGCACCCATCTTTTTTAATTCTGTATAAAGGGACGTTAATCTATCAGACTCCTTGTACCTAAGCCTTTGGGCAGCATATATCCTAGATGTTCCCTTTGAACGACATGCAAGCACCGCGCAAACCGGGACAAGATCTGGTATATCCTTCGCCTCAATATCCACAGCATCGAGAAGACTACCATCTCCTTTCACTTCGATTTGGCCATTTCCAACTTCAATGTTTGAACCCATCTTTGTGAGAATATCCACAATGGCCTTATCACCTTGTATCGAGCTCGAGGCAAGATTTTTGATGCACACTTTTGAAGGTATAATAGCTCCGGCCGCTAGCAAAAACGCGGCTGAGGAAAAGTCTCCTTCAATTTCATGAGTGCACGGGCTATAGATCTGGTTTGAAGGAACCTGCAGGTGTTCGAAACCATCCGATCTGGAAATTTTGATACTGTGTTTGGCTAGGATCTCTTCTGTCATTCGAACGTAATTTTTCGATTCAAGAGGTGTCGTAAGAGTTATTTCCGTGTCCGCCTTTGCCATTGGACAAGCAAACAGCAGCCCAGAGATAAATTGGGAACTCACGTCTCCTCTTATGGCTGCCTTTCCGCCGCTTATTCCGCCACCCTGAACCATAACCGAAGAGCTTCCGTTGTTCTGTTGGAGTCTTGTTCTTACTCCCAGTTGTTTGAGGCACTGAAGTAGAGCCTTTACTGGCCTTCTTTTAAGAGAACCCCCTAGGCTGAAGATAGAGGAATCCGAAGCGAGGGCAGCTACTGGTATCATGAACCGCAAAGTGGCTCCAGATTCATTGCAATCTATCCGGGTTTCAGGCGTCTGGATGGGCGTTGCTCCTTCGATCGTCCAACAATCTTTCTGAAGTTTTACTCTTGCTCCGAACGCTTTGACCGCGCGTAGTGTCACTTTGGTGTCATCCGAAACCAGAGGGTTTAATATTCTTGAGGTTCCATGCGATAAAAGAGCCGCAATTAACGTTCTTTGCGTGTAAGCTTTAGACGACGGAGCATAGACTTCGCCGGTCAACCTTTCAGTTTTTGCAATTACGACGTCCACCATTTGCATCAACTCAAGATTTTGGCTTTTTCATTATTCACTCGAACTTCGAGAATCGAGCCTTCATAAGCTTGCCACGCAGTCTTCACCGAATCGACACCCTCGTCTGACACAATAGCCGTAACGGCTGGACCTTTACCGCATAGCCCAGCAGCTAAAGCTCCAGCCGCAAGGGCGTCCAAAGCTGTGGAGGGATCGTATCCTAAGGCCAATGAATAAAGTAAGCCATTGAGAGTTAGGGCACGCCAATAATTCCCTTTTAAGGCTTCTCTATAGGGTATTTTGACGAATCGTGCTATTTTCCTCATTTTATTTATATCAGAACTGATTGTGTAAGCTTTCTGTGTTGGAACGAGGAACAAGACAATCAATTCGTTAGGTATCGCGAAACGTTCAACAAGCTTTCTCTTCACGTTGTCCGTTATCACAACGCCTCCAAAGTAAGATGCGCAAGCGTCGTCAAAGGCTCCAGTTAACGTAACCTTCGCATCAAAAGCGGCGTCGACTCCGAGATTCACTATAGCTAAATCGTCTAGTCTCTTGTTGAGTGCAACAACTGTTGCTAGTGCTATGGCATTCGCCGCTGCACTGCTACTTTTCAATCCTCTCGCAATTGGAATGTTGGACCAGGTTTTAACTTTTGCACCAAACTGCTTTTTAACACCAAAATGCTGGAAAACTCTTTTCACCGCTTTTTCGATCAAGATGAGGTTTTCAGCTGGGTCTGAGGCAATTTCGCCCTCGACGATTTCGGGCTCGTCTGTCAGTCTGACTTCAGCTTTTGTCCAGAGGTCTACTCCAAAAGCTGCTCCCTTACCCGTGGCAATAGCATTTATAATTGTTGCAGCGCCATGGCAAACGGCTTCAGCCTTTTCCGTCAAGAGATGTCTCTCCTCCTGAAAGTTTGTCTAGAAGAGCCTCCTTCATGACTTTCAATGGAGCCGAACGGCCTGTCCAAACTTCAAAGGACTCCGCTCCTTGATGGATTAACATCTCAATGCCGCCGATGACTCTAGCCCCTACGGCCTTAGCATTTTTTACAAGTCTTGTTTCGACCGGATTATAGACGATGTCCATCACACATAAATCAGGCTTCAACCATTCCGAGGAGACTAAATTTTGACTAGTGTTTGGGTACATGCCAACTGAGGTGGCATTAATCAAAACATCTGAATCTTGCAAGTTTTGCCTTATAAAACCCTTTGAAAGCGAATTTCCCACAATTCTCTTACAAAATTTTTTCTGTAAGGATTCCGCTAATCTTCTTGCTTTTTCAGCAGTCCTATTTAGAATCACGAGTTCTTCTGCTTCCTTTGCGGCATAAAAGGCTATGGCTCTTGCAGCGCCGCCTGCCCCGAAGAGAAGCAGTTTTTTCCCTGAAAGGTTTACGCCATTTTCTTCGAGGGTTTTTAGTGCTCCGATACCATCGGTATTAAATCCAATGAGTTTGCCGTCGTCATTATGGATGGTGTTAACCGCGCCGATAAATGCTGCTGTTGGATCTATTTTATCCAAGTATTTCATAACGGCGCTTTTATGAGGCATGGTGACATTTAACCCAAGTATGCCCAAGCTCCTCATACCGCTAATTGCGTTTCTTAACTCTGCCCTTTTAACTCGGAAAGCGACAAAAACGAAGTCAAGTGCTAAACTCTTGAAGGCAGCGTTCTGTATTATAGGGCTTAGAGTATGCTCTATTGGATCGCCAATTACGCCGCATATTTTCGTTTTTCCTGAAAGTTCCATTTCACGCGAGCCTCAAAACTCGATAGGCATCCCTCATTTCTTGAATACTCATTTGCCCCGAAGCAGTTTCGCTTCCTCTCCGCAGACAAGCGATTGTGAAAAACCCTCCAAACACGGGTGAAAGGATCCTAGAAAGCTTGCCAAGTTCGCCCAAGCAAAAACAAACGATTTTAGCATCTCTAGAAGCGTCGGACGCAAAATTTAACACGGTCAAGTTATCTTTAACAGTTTTGGCCGTAGTCACGATTTTGCATACATCAGCTTCTTTCGCAATTTCTTTTGCAAGTATAGTATACATTTCTGACAAGCCTAAGGGTCTATTGAAATCGTGAGAGGAAACTATTGCCTTTACACCTAACTGCCTTAAGTCCTTGAGGAGAGCCTCCAATTTTGGGGTGGACAATTCCACATCAACATATTCAAAACCGTTTCTTGCAGCTTTGAGCAAAATTTGTTGCCGCTCGATTTCGCTCCCTGAAAATTTTCCTTGACAACTGAAGGGCCTGTTTGTGGCTATCATGGGCGCCTTTCCATGGTTTGCGACATCAGCCAGTCCTTTATAATCTTTGATAAGGTCTAATCTTACTTCAATGAAATCTGCTCTACAATCTTCTGCCTTTTCGATTAAATTCAAGGTTTCAGCGATGGTTTGGGGAAGAATTGAGACGCAGATTCTGATAGTCATCTTTCGATCACCGTTTCATCTTTCACCAACAGTCCGAAGTGCCTTCCTCCCTCCTCCGTCAAGTAAGCTAGAACTTCATCGCCTCCTTTCAATTCAGTGACTGATTTTGAGCCATTTTCAGTCACAAGTCTGATGGTCTCAGCGTTTTGAACTATTGTCTTAATTCTTCTCCTAGAGCATTCAGCTTCGATAAGCAGCAACGGCCTAAACTCAATTTTCACCCTTCCCACGTTTGCAAGTCTCATATTTCCCTCCTTGTCAACTATGAGAATTTCGTCGCCTGCCTTCAGTTCTGAAAGGTACCGTGTATTGCTCAGCGAAGACAAAGTGTACAGGGATACTGATCCAGCATTTACTCTGAAGGGGCGAGGTTCGACGTATGGGTTTCCATGAACTTCAGCTTCAACGAGGAAAAAACCTGCTGATTGGCATCCTACAAGCACTCCTTCACCGGGCTTCATTAGATCACAAGTGTCCACGCATACACGGGCGCCTGTTCCAATTTGCTTGACTTCCACAATTTTAACCGGTAATAGCTCAATTCTCGGTGCCTGTCCTCTTAAAAGTGCAGCTGTTTTGTTAAGCTCGCTGGGGTCTGATGTTACTAAAACAACTCCGTCAACTCCCAGTTCCAATGCTTCTAATGCCAGTTTTGCTTCATCAAAATGCGAAACTTCGGCGAGTAGTTTGCTTCTTCCACGATTTTTTGCGATAATATTCTCTAGAGGGATGACTTTCCAGTCTGGACAGTCAAGAATTACATAGTTGACGGAAAGTCTTGCGGCCTTGAGAGTAGTCTCTTCGTCGTCCCTTCCTCTTACGGTCACCCTGACGGCGACAAGTTTGCCCAAGTTTTTCAACTTGGTAATCTTTTTCTCGTCAAAGCTATCTAGCACATGGATGTTGCACTTGCCTGAGCTAGCTGCTACATTGATTCCTGTTTTTTCAGCTTTTTCTGCGTCTTGCCCTTCAACCATTACAGCATCACATACGTTTGCTGCAAGTTCTAATATGTTGTTTTTTACGTTTCTTGGAGTTGATTCGTCAATTTTGACCCATAGTTCCTTCAATGGAATTCACCGAGAATCCTTAAGGCCTCTTGAACTGAAGCGTCCCCGTGGACAATGGCAGACAGTGCCTTGACCATAAGCGACGGATTAGTATGCTGAAACACGTTTCTGCCAATGGAGAGCCCAGAACCTCCAGCTTTAATCGAATCGTATGTCATTTGTAGAACGTCTTCGGCGGACTCCATTTTAGGGCCTCCCGCCATTATGACTGGAACTGGACAGCTCTGTACGACTTCCCTAAAGGTTTCGATGCTTCCAGTGTAGTTTGTTTTGACTATGTCAGCGCCCAACTCTGCACCTAATCTAGCGGCATGTGCGACTAAAGCGACGGCATGTTCATCCTTTATCGCTGGACCCCTTGGATACATCATGGCCAGCAGAGGCACACCGTAACTGTCGCAATCCGCAGCAACTCTGCCCAACTTTTCAAGCATTCTATCTTCTTTTTGCGCGCCTACGTTGACGTGGACGGAGACAGCGTCTGCGCCGATTCGCAAAGCTTCTTCCACAGAGCATATTTGCACCTTGTTGTCTGGATCGGGGCTAAGGCTGGTGATACCCGAGAGGTGAATAATTAAACCTACATCTCCTACGTCAACGTGTTTTGCTATTCCTTTGTGCACTATTAAAGCATCTATTCCGCCCTTCAGCAGTTGGTTGACGATCTCCTGCATTTTCACTAGCCCTTTAATGGGTCCTACAGTGACGCCGTGATCCATGGGAACTATGACGGTTCGTCCGTCTTCTCGAAAGATTCTTTTTAATCGTCTTTTTTTACCCGAATCCATGATCCTCGCCTTTAAATGTACTTTTTAGTTTTCAGATACTCTGCATTCAGGATGGCGCAGCCGGCGGCACCTCTGATGGTGTTGTGCCCAAGGACAATGTACTTCACTCCTCCCAGAGCAGAGTCTTCTCTAACTCTACCTACCACGATGCTCATGCCTTTTCCCTCCATGCGGTCCAGTCTAACCTGAGGGCGGTCTTCTTCACGTCTAACGACAACTGGTTTCGGAGGAGCGGATGGAAGCTTGAGCTTCTGCGGTTCTCCTACAAATCTTTCCATCGAAGCCGCAACAATTTCGGGATTTGCATCCCGTGCCAACTCAGCAAAAACAGCCTCCACATGTCCGTCTAGACTCGGAACTCTATGACAACTGGCTGAAACCTTGAAATCAGCTTGCCTCAAAGGTGATCCAAGGATTTTTAGGGATTCTTCCTGGATTTTTTCTTCTTCATAGGGAATAAAAGGAAGAATGTTGTCTATTATGTCAAGCGAGGCGACGCCTGGGTAACCTGCGCCTGAGAGAGCTTGCATTGTAGAAACTATCACTTTGTTGATTCCAAAGTCGTCGTAGATAGGTTTCAAGGAAAGAGTTAAAAGTGCGGTACAGCAGTTTGGATTCGTCACGATAGCCCCACTCCATTTTCTTCTCTTGCGTTGTTCTTCAATAAGGCAAGCGTGATCGCAGTTCACTTCGGTATTCATCAAGGGAACATCAGGTTCCATTCGATGGGCAGAAGCATTGCTCACTACGACATACCCAGCCTTGGCAAAGTCTTCTTCAACTTTTCCAGCAACTTCAGCTGGTAAGGCGGAAAAGACCAAATCCGCGTCTTTCACGGCACTTGCGGTTATCTCTGCGACTTCTAGATCAGCCACATCCTCCGGAATTCGACTTGGCATTCTCCAGTTTGCTGCTTTTGAATATTTCATCCCAGCACTCTTTTCTGAGGCTGCCACAACGGAAACCTCGAACCACGGATGCCCACTCAACAGGTGAATAAAGATTTGGCCAACCATGCCAGTGGCGCCTAAGACAGCTGCTTTCAGCATTTCCTGTCGCCTCCCAAGGATTTTTTGACTAACTCCAAGACTCTTTCTCGCTCGTTCCAATCCACAAAGAGAAGAATGCTAGAAGCAATTGTTAAGATGCCAAAAATATTTATTCCATTCAGTCGCAGAGTTTCCGAGATTTTTCCAATTATACCATGTGTTTCTTCCAAGCCGACGCCGCTGATCTTCAGAAAAGCTAGGTCTTTTTTGACCGACATGGCGATGGCTTCTGGATGGTTAATAATTGTTTCGTGGATTATGTTGAGAAGCAAATCCATGCCCTCTTCCTCCGAAATATACAAAATCATTGAGTTGCTGTTCAGAGACAACCCAAATAACGTCGAGTAAATTTTGGTTTTTTCAAGAATCTCTTGGACGATGGCGAAGTTCTCAGAAAGTCTTTGACCTAAAATGGTCACGGATGCCACAGGAGAAGAGTGCGCTGGGGCTATGTCTAGTTCAGTTGATAATTCTCCTGTAATTAGAGTCCCTTTATCGGTTAAATTGCCACATTCATGATTAATTACCCTGACGTTTACTGAAGAATGTTTGTATTTCAACGCTTTACTGTGGATGAATTTTGTCCCCGAATTAGCCAGCCCCACCAAAGTGTTGACATCAATTTCTTGGATTCTTCTGGGATGAGCCACAATCTTGGGATCAGCCGACATGATTCCATCAGCGTCTGTGACCAAAACGACTTCGTCAGCCTTTAGCGCCTTAGCAAGAATAAAGGCTGTGGTGTCACTCCCGCCTCGTCCGAGAGTTGTTACTTTTCCATCATATGTTCTTCCTACAAAGCCCGCAATAACTGGAATTACACCCTTTTCGACCGAAGGAAGCACATGCTGTTCGACCCTTTTCTGGCACTCTTCCAAGATTGGATTCGCGTCAGAGAAGGAATCATCCGTTATTATAGGCCAATCTTTGTCCAATGGGTCGAAGTAACGGGATTCAACGCCGTTAGTTTTTAGAGCTGCGGCGAATATTCGGATGCTAGTTCTTTCGCCCATGGCCAAGATATCGTCCAGTTCTTTCTTGTCGACTTTTCCGTTAGAAGCATTTTTTGCAGTGCTTAGAAGAATATCGGTGGTTTTTCCCATGGCTGAGACGACCACGGCAACTTTAGTGCCCTTTTCAACTTCCTTGACGACAGCATTAACTGCTTTAGACATATGCTCATAATCGGATAGACTAGAGCCACCATATTTGACGACAATTTTTTTGCAACAATCAATCTTTTCTTTCATAAACTATCAACTCCAGACGCCCAGAAACTAAACCAAATTCTTCGTTGTTGTTCTGGGCTTAGTTAAAATAATAAAAGTTATAGGTGAAGCTATAGAACTGCGTTGAACCCGGCAATTTGTTTGCAAGATTCTTCATTATAGCCTCGAACCTTCTGAATAGACGATATTTTCTAATATAAAAAAGTTTCGGAACGAACAAAATTTGCAACGAGCTCATTTGCTGAAGAGTGAACTCCCCAATGTGCCTTGAGGCATTGTTTGCGTGGTTAAGTGAGGGTAGAATTTACTTTGATTATCTGAGGAACTCTTCCAGCTATCCCAGTCATGCCTCGGTAGATTATGAAAACTCCATCGACTCCTTGTATGGACAAAGCTCTGCGGATACCTCGCCGAATGGCTCGACGACAATCTTTACCCTTGATCACGTTTCCAACTGCTGTGGCCGCAGCATCAGCCAATCCAGCGTCTTTGCAAAAAATTGTAACTGCTTCAGCCTCGCCGAAACTTAACGCGTGGCTGAACAGGCCTGAACTGGTGGCAACGCCTATCGGAAAATCCGTTAGTCTGAAACCTACTTTCCGCGAAAGAGACGAATCTCCGGCTGAAAGAGCGACGTAGATTGGTCTACTTGAAATTGCTGACACTTCACCACCATTCTCTACAACCGCTACCTTGCTTCCATGACAAGCCATATCTTTGACTGCTAGATCAGCTAAAACTCCTGCAACAGCAGCCATTGGGCCGACGTTTGCCTTTCTAGCCGCTTCTGCCATAAGCCTCACTACCAGAGGTGCATTGCTCACCACAACGGGTCTGAGAGAATACTGAAATAGAGGATGATTTTTGGCGTACTCCTCTATGTTCTTCCTGTGGTATTTGATCGATGTGATGGCTCTTCTAACTGCGCGTTCTTTGTCGCTTATTATGGTGCAGTTTGTTTCTTTGTGCTGAAAAGCCTCTTTGAACTGAATTTTTAACGCCATTTCAGTTTCCCACTAGTGCGAGTTACTCTTAGACTTGGAAACATTTTGCCTAATCGATTTTATAGCTCTTGATGGACACGCGTCAACGCAAATGCCGCACGCGCTTCCAACGCATTTGTCTTTATCAAAAAACACCGTAGAATCTTCTAGGGACTTAATGGCGTTCATAGGACAAAGTGACACACAAGCGCCGCAACTGAAGCATTTTTCGCCATCTACTTCAATAAGTTCCGGAACTGTGACCACGACTCCTTTTTCGCGGAAGGCTCCAATTATGTTCTCTGAGAGAGCAGTTGGTATCTCTGCGAGGATTTCTCCACCCGCAGAATCGATGTGAGCGCTTATTATGTTGACAGGGACTTTTTGTTCGAGGATAACTTGGGCAGTTATGGGCTGCTCAACCAGCTTTTCTGAGAATTTGAGTAGAATTCTCACTCTGATCTCACCTGCCTAGGAGTTTCGAGACATCTTCTGACGTGATTATTCCCAACACTTTCTTTTCATCGTCTATTACTGGAAGAGCAGAAATGCTGTGTTGCGCCATCTTTATTGAAGCAGTCTCTAGGGGTTCATCAAGCTTCGCAGCTATGACACGCCTCGTTATTATATCGACCAACATCTTTTTCCCTTCAGCCATAGCTCTAGTAATGTCCCATGAGGTCACTATGCCGCTCAGTCTCCCTTTGCCATCAACAACGACGATGTGGTTGACGGAATGAAGTATTATTCGCTCAGCAATCGCCTTCATTTCTTCATCTTCTTTACACGTTACAGCAGTATGCATTACGTCCCTCACAAAAGGAACGTACTCGGTCTGTTTCATGGGCTTGAAGGCGCCTTCGACTGGAAGACTCTCAATTGGAGCGGTCAGATAGAATTGGCCAGTCTCAACCCAAAATTTAACTGTTTCAGCGATCTTGCGTGCTATTTTCAGACTTGAAAGAGAGCTGACTCTAACTTTTTTGTCACAAATGGTTATTGTGCCCGACTTTAGTTCTTTGTAGCTTACTCTTCCGAGTTTCGGACGATCCCGGCGCTGAACGCCATAATCAACTATGTCGGTGAAGACTTCTTCATCCCGTATTGCTGTCTTTCTAGCTAATCCTTCGTTCAAAATTGGTATTGGGATGCCTATTCCAACGTAGAGGGTTGTTCCATATTTGGTAAAAGATGCTCCTTTAATAAAATCGGAGCTCATTTTTTTGCAGTCTCCTCGAACCATTATTGTGCCGGAAAGGTTTTTTGGGTCGTGCTGTGTTCCTTCACCTATGACGTAACCTAGACCCCCACCTAGGAAAATGCGGGTTCCAATGCCTATTGTCTCATAATCCGGATCGTTCATCAATGGGTTCAAGGCTCCTGCGCCAGAGAATGTTGCATTTCTAAACCGAGGGAGAAGTTTGCCCATGTAGGTGTAAATGGTCTCATCGCGACTGTTCACGGCACAAGCGTAACGCTGATAGCAGTTTCGGAAGTTCAACAAAATGAATTGGTTCAAGTCACCCTTTGTGATGTTTGTTTTCAGTTTTGTTCTTGGATAGCAGTCAGTTCCATACGCTGTGGCCCTAAGTTCAACTTCCTCTCCGCTAACAAGGTCCTCGATCACATGCCCTCCGCCATATTCGAAGGGCCTAGTTTCTGACATAGATGTAGCCCCAATGTACAGATCCACAGCAGCACCAGGATGGCAGATTTCAACGTCGTTTAACCATGCCTTTTGAATTTTGATGGGAGGATCAGAATGGCCAAGGTTGATGATGGCTCCGGAGGAACACATAGCCCCAAAAGTTCCGGTTGTTACAACGTCAACCTCTTTAAAAGCAACTTCGACGCCACTTGTTTCCACAAGTTCTTTCATTTCTTCGGCAGTTAAAACCTGGATATCGCCCTTCTTTATTTTTTCATTGATCTCAGCTATGGTGCGTTTATTTTCTTTTTGTTTGAGCGGTGATACCTCCAATATTCCCATTCAAGATTTCAATTCTTATATAAATAGTTTTTGAAGAAACAAGTAATGCAATGTTAGCCCATTGTAGTCACTGTGCCTCGACGTTTCGCATAAGTGCGCAAGCATTGCACATGATCACATCCTACAGTCGGTCAGAGTTATAAACTGCACCAAAACTCTTGCCCATAAAGGATGAAGCGAATCAGACTATGACCGCACAGCCCACCTCTAACGTGCGCTTCAGTTGGTGAAAAACATTCGAGCGCGCTTATCATACTCTATAATAGATTTAGTTTATTTCCAGAGACGTATGGTTTCTTAGAGCGTTTGCTAAGCTATCAGCTAATTCTAGATTTGTTATTATTGGAACCCCAAATTCAACTGCCTTTCTTCTTATTAGATAACCGTCCGTAATAGCCTGTGTCTCAATCTTATTCGGATGGGGCGTATTAATTACAAAACTTAATTTCCTTGCCACAAGAAAGTGCAAAACGTTTGGATTTTTCCCGTCACTTATTTTGTAAATATTTTCACAATCAATGCCATTTTTTCTTAATGCTTCTGCTGTATGTTCAGTCGCAAATATTTTGTAACCATTGTTCGAGATTTTCTTTACGATCTCAACCGCTTTTTCTTTTTCGCCACCCACGCTTATCAATATAGAGTCTCCCCTCTCAGGAACCCTTGTTCCGCCTGCAATCATTGATTTTAAAAATGCTTCCTCAAAACTATTACCAAAACATGCAACTTCTCCGGTGGAAACCATTTCTACACCTGTTACAGGGTCTGCGCCTTCCAGTCTCATAAAAGAAAACTGAGGATACTTGACACCGAACTTTTCTGCAACCGCCTCAGCATCTTCTATTTTTTCATCCAGCATGGCAGAAGCAGCAATATCCATCAAGTTCTTTCCAACAGTCTTAGAAACAAATGGCATACTCCTTGAAGCTCTAAGATTACACTCTATAACGTAAACACTGCCATTTTTTACTAGATATTGTATGTTAAACGGCCCCTTGATATGCAGACCCCTTGCAACCTTTCTTGTAATTTCTCTTATTTTTTCTTTAACATCTTCATCAATAGTTAAAGAAGGAAGAGACATTGTAGCATCTCCAGAATGTACTCCAGCATTCTCTATATGCTCAATTATTGCTCCAATGAATACATTCTCACCGTCGCAAACACCGTCAACTTCAACTTCTCTTGCATTGAGAATAAACTTTGAAATAACCACAGGATACTCTCTGGAAACTTCTGTAGCTTTTTTCAAATAATCTTCAAGCTGAGACTCGCCAAATGCAACACTCATGGCCGATCCAGAGAGGACATAAGAAGGTCTTATTAGAACAGGATAACCAATTTTATTAGCAAATAACTTTGCCTGTTTTATGCTCTCTAACCTGCTCCATTCTGGCTGTTCTATTCCCAAGCTATCCAATAAATCGCTAAACTTTGATCTATCCTCAGCTCTATCTATATCCGCTGCAGAAGTTCCGAGGAGTTTCACTCCGTTTTTCACGAGCTTTAAAGCAAGATTGTTCGGTATCTGCCCACCAACACTTACTACAACACCGGAAGGCCGCTCTTTCCTTACTATGTCTAAAACCCTTTCCAAGGTCAACTCTTCAAAATACAATTTATCTAATACATCAAAATCAGTCGAAACGGTCTCTGGATTGCAATTAACCATTATAACTTCCTCTATTCCTTTCTCTTTTAATGACCATGTCAAATTCACGCAGCACCAGTCAAATTCAACACTTGAACCTATCCTGTAACAACCCGAACCGAGGACAACAACTTTGTTTTTCTCAAGAAATTCTATGTCATTAGTGTCACTGTTGTATGTAAAGTAAAGATAATTTGCCGTCTCTGACCATCTTTTTGCCGTTCTAATTTGCTTTACAAAAGACTCTATTCCAAAGACTGTTTTCAATTCTCTGATTTCTGCTTCATCTTTATTAAAGAACTTCCCAATTTTTCTATCAGAAAATCCAAGAAGCTTTGCCTTCTTCAGATTTTCTTCAGACAATTCAGATTTTTTCAGAACATTTTCAAAATCAACAATATTTTTTATTCCCCTCAAAAAGGAAGGATCAATTCCAGTTAATTCATAAATTTCCTCTGTTTCTATTCCCCTTCTAACGGCTTCAACAATATAAAAAAGTCTTTTGTCAGTGGGATTAGCTAGTTCAGCTCTAATTTTTTCTAAGTTATGTTCATTTAGCTCATCTGTCAATTCTTTGTTAATGTCCAGCATTCTCACTGCTTTTTGCAAGGCTTCTTCAAATGTTTTGGCGATAGCCATGACTTCTCCGACGGATTTCATTTGTGTTCCTAGTCGACGGTTTGGAGTTTTGAACTTTTGAAAATCCCATCTCGGCATTTTAACAACAATGTAGTCAACATCAGGTTCAAGAGCAGCTGCTGGCTCATTTGTAGTTTTATTCTTTATTTCAGCTAGTCTATAACCTAGAGCAATTTTAGCTGTAACATAAGCAATTGGATAACCAGTTGCTTTGGAAGCTAAAGCTGAACTTCTTGATAACCTTGAATTTACTTCTATTACTCTATATTCTCCTGTTTTCGGATGCACAGCGAATTGGATATTGCATTCTCCTACCAAGCCGAGTGCTCTCAGGACAGCGAAACTGGTTGCTTTCAATTTTTTATATTCATCATCGCTCACGGTTTGAGAGGGAGCAACAACTATGCTGTCACCAGTGTGGATCCCCATAGGGTCAAAATTTTCCATGCTACAAACAATCATACAGTTGTCATCGTGATCCCTCAAGACTTCATATTCAATCTCTTTCCACTTTCCAACATATTCTTCAATTAGAACTTGAGAAATTCTGCTGTGGGCGAGGCCGATCGCAGCAATCTTTTTCAAATCTTCTACGCTGAAGGCCGCACCTGTTCCTTGCCCACCCAAAGTGTAAGCCACTCTTATCATGACAGGATAGCCAATTTCTTCTGCTGCTCGAATAGACTCTTCGATTGTGTTTGCTTTCTTACTTTTGGGTATCGGTATTCCTGCTTCAAGCATAGTTTTTCTAAATAAATCTCTGTTATCTGCACGTTCTATGGCTTCAATACTTGTTCCTAAAACTCTTACGTTATATTTCCCAAGTATGCCCCTTTCTGCTAATTCTGTGCCACAATTAAGAGCAGTCTGGCCGCCGAAGCTAAGCAAAATTCCGTTTGGTCTTTCTTTCGCAATAACTTTTTCGACAAACTCCGGTGTTATTGGCAGAAAATAGGCTTTATCGCCTACAAATTTTTTGTCTGTTTGTATTGTTGCGATGTTTGGATTAACTAGAACAACTTCTATTCCCTCTTCTTTTACAGCCTTGATCGCCTGCGCGCCTGAATAGTCGAATTCGCCTGCCTCACCGATTTTGATCGCTCCACTTCCTATTATCAAAACTTTGCTGATAGAGTCAATTTTCGGCATTTTTGACTTTATCCTCCATGATCATGGGTGAGTTTAGAATTGAAAGGCGAAAAGCCATAATTGCCCACGAGAGATAGCCAACTATCGAAGTTGAGAGCGCATCCTCACTCGAAACCTTTGCTATCGCCCCAAAACCGTGACCGATGAAGAAAGTGTCACCCTCTAAAACCAGAAAAGCTTTCTTGTTCTTGTTGGAGCTAAGTTGAGGCGCCAATGCCCTATACTACCTAACAGCTTTGATTTTTAAATTTTGCGCTCCTGAATCTTGTGAAAGTGAATGAGACTTAACAGTGGATTCTAGTTTGTCGTTAGCTTCAGCTAATTTGCGCTTTTTTTTTGTCAAGTTGGATCTTGAAAGGATTATTCGCTTTTTACGAATTTGCAGCATTCTGTTAACTTCGGGAAAAGAAGGCCCCCCTCTCACACTGTAGGCTTCAACTAGTTTGGATGGATCCGCAACTTCGCATATGTCCTCCACGCTTACATTTAGCTTAAGTTCCGCGCAGTTTTGCGCGACCTTTTGCAGCAATTCTGGGGTTGCATCTAAGAAGGTTAGCTTGGATTCTGTTAAGACTCTAACAAGTGCACCGACGATTTTATGTGCTACCCTAAAGGGAACATTATATTTGCGAACAAGCATATTAGCTAGTTCCGTTGCAGCTGAAAAGCTGATTAGAGCTTTGTCGAAAAAGTTCGCTGTTACTTTGAAGTTTGGAACGAGTTTAGAGAACATATCTAAAGAGGCAATGGTGATTTCTAGAGATTCCCAGAGTCTAGGGGTAATTTCTTGGAAGTCAAGGTTGTAGCTAGATGGCAGCGCCTTCATCGTAGTAGTAGACGTGACAAAGTTGCCGAGCATGTGGCTTGCTCTTGCACGGATAACTTCGAGGACATCAGGGTTTTTCTT
>CAZDZM010000008.1:21251-30722 GCA_964509945.1 uncultured Candidatus Bathyarchaeia archaeon | reverse complement strand
TAGGCTCTATTCATTTGGCTTTTTGATTCTACCGAAACCTATTGCATTCCAGACGCGCTCGTGAACATAATAAATGACGATCTTCGTAAGGAGTTCTGTTATCCCAACTCCGCCACTCACAACTAGGTTTCCCGTGAATACAAATACCAGAAGCATTGTGGTTAGAGTTGCAACTATTCTCCAAGAGATCGCTTTTGCGATACTTCTTATATGTGTTTCCATAAGTAGACACCTTTTATCAATGATATCTTTCTATTCATAGACCACGTAGATAAAAGTAACCAGACGCACGAGAGTCCGAAGAATGATGGAAGAATACGCGTGCTTGTCATATTTGTCTAAGGAGTGCGCTTTGCCATATCGCACGTTAAGTCAAGAAACTGCTGATTGAAAAGTGGAAGGATCCAGAGCAACCAAAAGCTTGTAGCGCGCGCGAGGTAGCTAGGCCCGGGAGCCACTCGACCAAGCCGTTCCATTTCTCTTTTTTGCGCTTACGCTTGGGCATGTTTAGACTTTGCACTCTTAGTTTAAACAAAAATTGGTGAAATATTTCATCAGACTCTAAAAAATGCCACAAACTGTAGATGAAATAATGCCTTCTGAAGTGTTAGTAGATGCTGAGTAGATATGGTTCAAGTTCCTCAAAGACCTTGGCATCCTGCAAAATTTTCTTTTCAGCCTGTTCACTATTCATATCTAAGGTTTCCTGAATGAAAGTTCCTAATCTTCCGTTCCAGCATAATCTCAATGTGTCAAGTAACAAATCTCTCTTGTCTTGCTGCCTTTCTTTCTTGAAAGCTGCTGCAAAGATGTAGGCTGTTTTCGCCCAAATATCTGCAGAAATGGACAGGTTCATTTCAGGTCTCTTGCTTTCAACGAGTAATCTGTCGTATACATTACTTGGCAAGCTTGATTTGAGCAAACTGCTATACCTGATGAATTCTTCTTTGAAGGTTTTTACAGGAGCTTGTGTGTCAACCGTAAAGGGTTCCGGCGTTTGAATCTTAAGATGACCCTTAATGAGCGGAACGGAACGGCTTCCTCTAATATCTCTCCATGTTGGTTCATATAGCGCCATTGCATCGAACATTGAGCCGACAACTTGCCGAAACATCGGAGCAAGATGCTTGGTTGGATCTTTTGCGCTATGAACTTTTGCCCCGAGCAATGCCTCAACGACAGGGAGTTTGAAGGCTAGGGCAGTATGTGTTATGAATACATCGATCCCAAATCTTGGCGTATAAGGATTGGCCCAGAGAGGACTTGACAATAAATGTTCAATTAAGGTCTTGGACATTCCAAATTCTCCGCCGATGGGCTGCCTGACGCACATGCCATAAATGGCTCTAGTAAAGGGGAAGACTATTTGATTCGTGATTGTTCCATCATATTTGTACCTGTTGTATAGAGGCGCAACCAGGTCTACTCTTTCTTCGAGGGGCTTCAATAGCAATTCTATCCATTCAGGCATAATGCTTCTCAAATCTGAATCGACAAGGGCAACGCCGTTAGCATTCAGAATTTGGGCTGCTTCAAGGACTAGTCGAACAGCGCTTCCTTTACCACTTATGCCCTTGTAGAGTGCGACAATCTTTTTGATTCCCTCGTGCAACCTTAGTGAGGAAACGATTTCCTGTGTTCCGTCCGTGGAGCCGCCATCTGAAACTATGATGAGGGTCTTTCTGTCTGAGAAAAACTTTGAAAGCCCTTCAGCAACTTTAAGAATGACATGCGTAATGGAGTCAGCGTTGTTGTAGGAGGCTATACCCACAATTAAGTCTATTCTCCCAAATTTGTGCATCTTAGCTTCTAAATTAGGAGGCAAAGCTTCAATCATTCATTGACCCAGCGCATCTAAAATTCTCTAAACTAAACATGCTATTTGAGTCGACAGCACCCATAAATGAAAGAACAAAGATTCTAGGGTATTTCAAGCCGCTTTCTCAGCCTCCTCCTTGCGCGTGTACCAACTCCAGAATTCTTCTGCCTTCTTAGCTACGCGCTGAGCGGATTCAATCCATTTATCAGCGTTTTTCGCTATTGTGTCTTTGAAGCCCCATCCGAAGGCTATCCCTAAACCTATTGAAATTCCTATGGCCACACCCCAAGCTAAAGCAGTGGCGAGGGTATATAGTATTGACACATCGATCTTCATCACGGATAATGCTACTATTATGACTATGAAGTATAGGAATAGCTTTAAGCTTGCAGCTAGCAAACCTATGAATTCAACCTTCGCTTCTCGACCAACGGCACGAAGAGCATCCCCGATGAAATCCGCTACTATTAGTCCTACAAAAAGAAGGAAAACACCTACTATGAAGTTAGGTAGGTACTGAACTACAGAACTCATGAAAGTGCTGAGCACTTCGATTTGCAGTATATCAACCGCGGCTAAGACGGCGATCAAATAGATGAACCATCTTATGATTAAGTCAAAGAATCGAACACAAGTTATTCCAGAACGTTCTAACGCTTTTCCTATTGCTGTCTTCCTCAGCACATCATCTGCGCCAACTTTATCGAGGACCTTCGATAATCCCTTGCCTAGGAGCCGTCCAACAGCCCAACCTATGACTAGAACAGCAATGACTCCGATAACCTTTGGAAGTGCCTCTAAGAAGCTTGCCCAAAGTTTGGTCAGAAGTTCTTGAATCTGAATTCCTTCGTCCTCCCTTATTCTGGAATATCAATTCACTAACCATATAAATATCTTTGCCACTAACCATTAGTCAGTCACATCCACAAATATGATGGAGTGTTGCCTATGACAAAAGTCGGAATTGTGCATTACACTGCGCCCCCAAAAGCCATCGGTGGCGTTGAAACAGTAATAGGTCACCATGCACGCTACTTGACAAAAGCTGGTCACAAAGTCTACATGATTTATGGTGACGGAGGCGGACTAGATCCCCTTAGCGTCATCGAACATAAAGTTCCACTGCTTTCCCCAAGCAACTCACGTATTCAGGGTGTTCAAAACCAGGTATTGAAAGAAGGCAGAGAAACCCCAGAGTTTGAGGAAACAAAGAAGAACATAAAGAAAGATCTGGCTGCAATATTTTCGGAACTCGACACATGTATTATACATAACATTCCATCTATGCCGTTTAACTTCGCCGCGACGGCAGCTCTCAACGAAATAGCTGAAGAATCAAGATTAAAGATGATTTATTGGCTTCATGACAGCGTTCTTTCCAGGGAAGAATGGAAGGACATGGTTGGAAAATTCCCCCTCACGCTAATGCACTATAAAAGTCCCAAGATAACATATGTTACACCCACTAACTTTAGAGCCAGACAGCTTGCCGAATTACCTGAGCCTTACAGAATTGAAAAAGTAATCGTAGTCCCCAACGGCATAAATATCGAGGAGTACATAAAAATCGATGAAACTACCAAACTTCTCATGAAAAAATTAGGATTGTCATTTGAAAATTACATAATTCTAACTCCTGTTCGGGTAACGCCGAGAAAAAATATTGAACTTGCACTTTTTGTAGTGGATGAGCTCAAGCATTTAATGGAGTCAATTAGACCCATCAGGCTTCTAATAACGGGTCCGCTTGATCATCAATCAATCAAAATGGGCATGTATTATATGGAGTATCTGAGGCAGCATATGGAGAGACGAGGACTACATGAGAACGTTATCTTTTGCCATGAGTATATAGCGCATAACCGAGAATACAAAGACGGCCAGATTGTAAAGTGGAGTGTAGGCGACGTCTACAACATTGCTGATCTGGTATTCATCCCCAGCACAGAAGAGGGGTTTGGACTACCTGTGATAGAAGCGGGAGCTGCGAGAAAAGCCATTTTTTGCTCTCGAATTCCTCCCTTTCAAGAGCTAATTAGAGACGATATTGAAGGTTACATGTTTAGCTTGACGGAGAGCCCTAAGAGCATAGCACTGAGAATCTATAGAGAGTTCTTAAATGATAGGATAGCGAACAACTTCACAAATGTGTTGAAAAGATTCAGCTGGGAATCAATTATTGCAAATAAGCTAGTACCACTAATATAGTCGAGCGATAAGCCCAATCTCTTTCAAGTAGCTTTGAATGCTTGGATCAATTCTCACCTTTAACATTCGGACCTAGCGCTAAGGCTACATGTTCTCAAAGAGCACTTTAAGCTCACTTGGAATCTTATCCTTCAGCATTTTCTCTGCTGCTTTCTCCGCAATGAAGGTTTTCCAACCAGGATGCAGTTTTTTCCACGCGGCAAGAATTCTTTCAGTTTCAGCCATCCGTGGCTTTCTAGCATCAACATCTATAATGTTCAAGTGCAAACCATAATTCTTATTCAAAACATCCACCAATGTTTCCGCCGGAATATAGTTTTCAATCGCCATTGGAACTATGAAACAATTTCGAGCCTTTAAGGCTCCTTCTCGTATCAACATTTCGACCTCTCTTCTTGCTGCCTTATACAGCAACAAGAATAGTGGAATATGAGTTTTTTTGGAAAACGCGCTCCATGTTGATAAATGGTATTCTCTTGCTGCTTCTCCTCTAAAAAACGATACAAATTTGTTCTGTCTATTGGGTTTCAAGTTTACTGGTATAATGCGGAAGCTATCAGGGTCTATTCCCATATTCTTTGCCAAAATTGGCAACATGACTTTTTCTAGTAGACCTTCTACGAGAAGAATTCTTTCCGCAAAAAGTACATTACTAAGCGAAGCATGTAGCTCTACTAGTATTCTTCTCATCTCTTCAGAACTATCCAGCCCAATAAATTTTGTTTCTTTTCTCTCCATTCTGGCAATCCAAACATTCTGGACGTCAATTCTATCAAGGATTATAGGGGAATGGGTTGCTAGAAAGACTTGCGAATTGGTTGAAACTTCTTTTGCCATTTTTAATATGTGCATGATCAATTGAGGGTGCAAGTGCATTTCGGGTTCTTCAATAGCTATGATCGGACTCTCACACATCAGGAACCTTTTCACAATAAGGCTCTCCTGGTCTCCTCCTCCAACTAAATGCATCGGTAAAGATAGACTGTTTTTTCTTGCAAATATCTCTCCTTCTCTGACGTCCAATCTCATGGATGAGAAGACCTCAAAAGTTCTTTCAAAATCAGCCCAACGCGTTAAGTCCTCCCGCTTGTTGCTTCGTCCCAAGGAGCGAAGCATCTCGCTTGTTTCGGAGTCCAATATTGAAACCCGCCCAACAAGGTCGAAAAGTCTATCCGCTGAGTCTCTTGTAACTCTAGCCAAGCTAAATTTTCCCTTAACTCTATTTTGTAGGCCGTAGGCTACCTTACCTATCACTTTCGCTGCCGCAGATTCGGGAAAAGCTGCTATGGTGGTTATTTCAGCCGATGGACCAATCAATGAGTTGCGGAAATCCTCTGGAGAAACTAATTTGTTATTCATGAGAAGGGGCATGTCCGCCCACTTGACGTACTCTGTCTTCCAACCCGTCTTAGCATCAATAATGCGCCTGCAACATATAACTCGATCATAAGATTCAGGGAATCTTTCTCTTGCAATCTTCAAAGCCTCTGCAGGGAAGATTTCCTCACATTCCCGCGGGTCGAATTTGAACTGCAGAGTAATCTCAATGGGATGTTCGATTTCCATATCATGCCAAGTGTAGTTATTAAACTTGGTAACTGGACCGACGGAGGTAGGTTCAATCAAATTGAATTCTTTGAAGAATAAATAAAGTGCATCCAGCACATTCGACTTTCCTGAGCTGTTTTTCCCAATCAAAACAACCAAGTTTCCTAAGCCGCTTAGCGTTACGTCCTTGAGGCTTTCAAAGTTCTTAATTCGAATTTCTGAAATCTTCATCTCCCATCGTGAATCAATAAAGCTCTTTTATGTTAAAAGTATTTTGTAAAAACCAATATTCGTTAAGCCAACATTCCCTTCAGTCCTCTTCATGGTTAGAGACTTGTTTTAGAAACAAAAAATAAACTGCTACAGAAGAACGCTTGTTGCAGCTTATAAGCTATAGAATAAGCCAGTATCCTTTAACCTGCTAAATGTGCTTTGATTCCCTCTTTTCCTTAATATTGTGCTTGCCACGAAATATTTCGTTTTTTCACCCAAATTTGCCCATGAAGAAAGAACAATTTGTTCTTTCGGCAAAGCTTTCGTGAATGCTTTATCAAGAATTCTTCTGAACCCTTTAGAAATTTCAATGTCAACGTTTTTCGAATACGCCAGTTTGACTTCAAGGTCTTGAGCTAGATTCTTGATTTGTTCAATGAAAATCTCCTCATACTCATTAAGCAGTTCCTTAACTTCATCCTCATATTCGGCCAAAATTTTTTTCCACACGGATTCTGAGAGTTCAACGTCTTCCTCCTCAAGAGTCTTGATTATGTAGCTTGTTATTTGAGCCACCATCTTTCCAAGACTCTCTGTTGATTGACCTATGTGATGGAAAAAATTGAAGTCTACTTGAGCCAAGTGACTAACACTAGTCAACTTTGTAGCGTGTCTGAGTATGGAAAGTTCTATGCTATAATCATTAGGGAAGCTTATCTTTTCAAGCAGTTCTCTTTGGACTGCAAACTCTCCTGACAAAGGATAGTTTAGAAAATCTAGGCCGCCGAAGATTTTTGGGTATTCCCTAGATAGCACTCGTAACATAGGGATTGCGAAGAGTCTCGTAACTCGACCGCCAAAAAAATACTTGTTGCCGAGGGGCTCAAGGCTTACGGTTAGTCTCCTATAGCAAGCCTTAACCATCTTGGTCTGTGACACGAAATCTCGCCAACTGCTGATAATGGGGTGACAAAGCGCTATTACAAATTCTTTGGTGAAATTCATTATGTCAGAGTCCATGTAGCATACTACGTCTCCAGCTGTTAGCGGAATTGAAAGCCATAGAGCGGCGCCTTTTCCCATTGGAATATGAGATAAACCTGTTATACTAGGTAGCTCCAATTTTTTGAGGGCGTAGAAAATGTTTGGGTCAAATTGATGAACAGTTTTTACTATAAAATCGAAGAAACCTCTTCTGGCCATTAATGCTTGAGCTTTATTCTCATTTATCAATCTCGCTTGCCTCTTGAAGAGGTCCAATTGATCGTAGGCCGTTTCTACCACTCTTTCCAACACTTCGAAATTTGCATCACCCTTTTCATCAAGCGATCCATCGATCACAATAATTTCGTCGATGTATCCTAGGTCCACTAGTTTACTACACTCTGACATTGCATTTCGCAAAACGTTCAACTCCACATCCCGCGTTTCCTTGGTGGCATCTATTTTTGTAGGTATAACCAAAGAAATGGATAGAGGCTTAGGCAAACCAAACTCATCTTCGACTAAAGTATTCAGCTTCTTATCGAGGCAAGTCTTAGCGTTCAACTCTTTGTAAGATCCTAGATGACGAATTTCAGCAGATTTCGACAATTCGATTAAACCCTCCACACTGGCTCATTAACTTAGATTGCTTAAGAGCGATTAATGATCCTACTGTCTGTTCGCTCAATAGCCAGAACTCCTAAACTTAAATGGAAGAATTTGACTTAAAATTTTTTCTAGTTCTACAAAGTTTGAGACTACGAACTTAGCTACGTCTGTTAATTGCTGAGATTTAGGGTTATATGCAACACCTACATCAGCAGCCTGAACCATGCATATATCTGAGGCACCGTCCCCGATCGCTAGGGTCACGCCACGAAATTTTCTTCCAAGTTCCAGCAACACTCTCCGTTTGCAAAGGGAATATTCTTTACAATTAGGAATTTTCATGCAGGGATATTTCATTAGTAACTTGCCTGTAAGAATATCATCCTTAAATTCAACAGTATTGGCATAAGCTAAATCGATGCCGAGCTTCTTAGCTAATCGTTGCGCTAAGAACTGATAAGAGTCTGTGACTATGACGGTCTTGAAGCCATGATTCTTAAGAAAATTGATGAAATTCTCAACATTCTCATTCAGCGGAATAGAGTCAAAGAGCTCTTCCAGCTTTTCCTTTCTGCTGCCTGAAAGTAAACGCGCTATTTCTTGGCTTATCTCAAATTCAAACATGTATTGAGACCTTTTATCTAATTCCTTCAATCCATCTAGTTTTTCAAGCGCTTCGCATAGAACATCAACTGTCCTTCTTGAGAGCATGGTGCCATCCATATCTAGAAACGCGATGCCTTTCATGTCCTCCTCCCCTGCAACTCAAGGGCTTTTTGATATACTTTTATTGTCTCCTTGGCGACGTTATCCCAAGAAAAGAGTCTTAAAACTCTCTGCCTCCCTTTATGTCCCATTTTCTCCCGTGCCTTTTTATCGGAAAGAAGTTGAATTATGGCTGGGGCGAGCTTTGTATAGTCCTTTGGTGGCACCAGAATTCCTGTTTCGCGATTTTTTACGACCTCAGGGATGGCAGAGATGTTGAAGGCCACCACAGGTTTGCCACAAGCTTGAGCTTCAGCTGGTGTAAGGCCGAACCCTTCCCACAAACTTGGATAGCAAAAAACATCGCATGACGCATACAGGTATGGAATCTCCCAATCCGTCACGTAGCCGGTGAAAATAAACGCTTTTTCAAGATTTAGCTTTTTCACCAGTATTTTGAGCTGCGGTATCTCATGGCGTCCGGACCCTGCAATAACGAATTTTGCATCCGGGACTTCTTTAAGGATTTGGGGAGCAGCCATTATTAAAAATTGAGGACCTTTATAAGGTGCAAGGCGTCCCAGAAAGAGGACAAGAGGATTACTCCCAACACCGTACTTCCCTCGAATTTTCAAGCCGTCAATTTCTGGATTAAATTTTTGTGTATCGATTCCATTATAGATGACATTAACTTTCTCAGCATCAAATCGATAAAATTGCACCAGCTCCCTTTTTAAAAAGTCGCTGACAGCGATGACTTGATCTACACCCAATCGTAAGGCAATAGCTGTTCCTATTTGATGATCGACCATCTTAATCATTTGCCTTGGATTTCGCCAAACTGTCGCAGGTGTAAACCCATGGAAAGTGAATACATGGGCTTTGCTCTTTAGAAAATGAGAGACGTTACCAGCGAAAATGTCTGGATGGTATTGCGTGTGAATTATATCAAAATCCTGCGCCATTAATCCTGCTTCAAAGGCAAAGCCGAAATGTCTAATGAAGAGGAGTTTGTCGAAAAAGAATTTTGCCAAGTAAATATTCGGAAGATCTATCTCTCCTTCAACTTCGCGACAAAAAATAGACACTTCAAGTCCCATCTTCAGCAACTTCCGGACAAGTTCTCTAATATGGACGACCTGCCCAGAGCCTCGGTGCAACGTGGTTCTAACTATAGCAACTTTCACGAAAAGTTCTCCGGAAACATTATAGCGCACACGCTATTAATCGTTTTGACAAGAATTTTTAGCGCGCGTGCTCATATGTGCACGTAACTAGAGAAGGTAAGACGGCTGCTTTTCAGTGTTTAGCTGCGTCCAGTACTATGTAGAGTATGTTGTTTCCACGTAATAAGACATTTCCATAATTGGTAAGTAGCTGGTCAT
>CAZDZM010000008.1:0-21151 GCA_964509945.1 uncultured Candidatus Bathyarchaeia archaeon | reverse complement strand
AGTATGTTGTTTCCACGTAATAAGACATTTCCATAATTGGTAAGTAGCTGGTCATCTTTGCATTCGGTGGCTCCCTCAAGGAGTATATTCATGTGTCCGTCACACTTGATCATTTTTCCCTTGTACTCGCAACCGTTCTTTAGAACAACCGCGATGCTTGCGTACAATTGTTTGATAAGCACATTCAAAGGCTTTTTGCTTGGTTCCATTTATGCACCGTATTCCAACGTGTCGATAACCATATCCAAAAACCATCAAATATAAAAGCCTTATGAAAAACGTTTCTAAAGAAGGGCGATTTTAATCAAATCCGCCGTCTTTCCCCGTTAAAATGAGCTATCATCATAACTTTTTCAATACTGATAAAGCGGCAATCACAAGAAAAGCGATTCCGGCCCACCATAAGCTACCAGTAAGAAACCAAACTATAAAGGCAACAATTGCTGCTGGAATAAGTACAAGGAGCAAACGGATGATGAATAGCGCGCGCGGCAAGTATAAATACTACTTGAAATTTAGGCACGTATAGGTGAGTATTATGCCTATAATAAATATTCCGGGACTGCCTATGCTTCATGAGCTTCTCTTTTTGTTCCTGCTTGTCGTCGTAGGCCTAGTAATCATCATATTGATAGCGAAGGTGTTGTTGTTCATTCTGCCAGGCGCCATAATCGGCTTTGTGGTCTGGTTCCTTACTGGAAGCCTGTTATGGGCAGGAATAGCATTCCTGGTCGTTTCCTTCATATCGCTTGTGAGCAGATGATCGCGCACGCTTCAGGTCAGCCGTAGCATGGTCGTAGCAAATATAACAAAGTGTAACTTATCCTTTTTTTATAATTAAAATTATAAGCCCCAGGGGTCGTAACCAAACAGACTCAACTGAAATCCCCCGCGTGTAATACGTTTCCAGATAATAACAACTTTTCCAAAAAGACTAATAAATCATAATACGCTAGAATAATGCAGAGGAATCAGGATGCAACATGAAGTAAAATATAAGCCCTCCTACTCAATGCTTGTAGTACGTCTGGAGCAGGGTGAAAAAATCACGGCAGAAGCAGGCGCAATGACCTACATGGACCCAAACATAGAAGCCCACACTCGAAAAAGAGAAAAAAGCCTTCTAGGAACCCTAGGACTCACAATCATCGGACAACAATCTTTCTGGGTAAACGACTACACAGCCACAACAGCCCCAGGAGAAGTAGCCTTTGTCTCTGCACCAGTTGGCGACATAGAAACGTTGGAAATCAAACCTGACCGAGGCTACATAATACAGAAAGCCGCCTATATAGCATCAACAGAAAACGTTGATCTAGACATAAAATGGGAAGGTTTCACAAGAGGACTCTTCGGCCAAGGCTTATTCATGCTAAGAGTAACAGGCAATGGCACTCTATTCATGAACACTTTCGGAGCGATAGATAAGCACACACTAAAACCTGGACAGACACTCATAGTCGACAACTTCCACTTAGTAGCTTTCAGCGACACATGCAACTACAAAGTTACAAAATTCGGTGGACTAAAAGAAACCATACTAGGCGGAGAAGGTTTAGTAACACAAATCACAGGACCAGGAGACGTTTACATACAAACAAAAAACCTGAAGGAATTCGTAGATTGGCTGTGGACTCTTCTTGAACCAAGGGTCAGGTCAAGAGCCCGTTAAAGACCACTATTTCTTATCCCTAAACCGAGTAGAAAGCTTTCAAAGGTCTGCTAGGCGGCGCGCGCTATGAGGCTCAATCGTAAGGCCTGCACGAAACGTTTCCTACTCTTATTCTCCTTGCCATAGCGCGCGCAGTATGATGATGGAAGAACTGGGTTTTTAAACTTCAGCTCACTGTCTATTTCTGGGGTTTTCACAAAAGGTGCTTGTTTATTTTCTGAGCCTGTCAAGGGTCTTTTCCAGCTCTTCTAGCCCTAACCGCTTGAGCGTCTCTACTTTTGGGATTCCTCTTTCGTCCCAACCAAGGCTCTCATAATATGCCTTCTTCCTATCAATAACTTCATTTTTATCTAGGGTCTTGCCAGTAAGAGGCCCACTCGGCAAAGGTTCGTACCATCTAGGAGGATTATCATCGTCTTTATCTGGATTCCAACTGTAGTCAGGCCCTCCAATTAGCAAAAGCGTCCTCTGAATGCTAACCATTCTTAGACCAAGAGTATTATTCCAATCTTCACTAGTCGTTGGCCAGCCAGTAATCGCTCGAAACATTTCCCAAACAGCCCCTAGATTTTTAGATTGTACATTGAAGGCACAAATGACTGCTGTATCCATGAAACCCCAATTGAGATCGCCACCTGCTTCATCCGGGCTGAAGTCGCCGACTGAGGTGTGGTCACCTCCTTGCACTGAAGTTGCGTAACCCGCCGGATTCACATAGTCAAGTCCACTTCTGAGACCATGCGCTCCGATAGAGACCCCTTTAACATGAACTACATACGGTTGTAGATCAACATTTTTCATCTTCCCAAGCTTCACCGCAGCCCTGAAGGTTCCTTCAGCCAGTATATCCCCTATCCCTTCCCTTCTAGCCACTATTTGCACCAGTTTACCAAAGGCGACTGGATCCCCCCAATTCAATTCGAAACCAAGGTCCTCTTTCGTTAGGAAGCCACGCTGATAAAGCTCAGCTGCAAAACCTAGGACATTACCTGCTTGTATACCACATAAACCTAAGTCGTCACTCATTGACGCCACGTAAACATTGCCTTCAGGCTCGAATATTCCGAGGTTCGTTCCCATGTAAGCTTGAATCTCATAATCTGGATTGTCAGTTATGGCGCCTTTCAATGGGCCGTCTCTAAGACAAGATAATTTTAGGCAGGTAGTTGGACAACCATAATCTCCCCAGTAATGCTTCACCCATACTCTTCTCTCAAAACGGTCAACGCCGAAGCTCTCCTCATCATGCCATTCTTCCTGCCAATTCCTGATTGGTTCGCTGCTGTAAGCACTTGATCCATAGAAATAGCCTGCAGCACCAGTACCCCATCGTCTCATAGAATCATCCTTCAAACATTCCTTCACCATCTTATTTCTTAGCTCGATTGTCTTCTCCATGTCAAACGGTTCAGGCAACGGCCCGGTGCCTTTGGCTACGATGGCCTTCAGATTTTTAGAACCCATGACCCCTCCATATCCACCGTATCCTGCAGCGTGAGTCCATTTCTGGCAAACTGCCGCCATGCGGCTTCGATTCTCTCCTGCTGGCCCTATGTAGATTATTCCTGGTTCTCGCCACATTCTCTCTCTTCCGTGTGCACTCTCGAGACCCGCAATTACCTCTTTGTTTATCAGTCGGATCGTCTGTTTACCGTCTTTCCCCCAAATGTGACTGGCGCCTCTTATTTCGACGCCCCCATTCTTGATGAATATGTAGACTGGCCGTTTTGCTTTGCCAGTCACGATAACTCCATCGTATCCTGCACATTTGAGTTCGAGGGCAAATTCGCCAGCCACCGTCGACCCGATTATGCCGTTGCTCTGAGGTGACTTGCCACATATGCAGATTCGCATTCCAGGGTAGTATCCTGTCATCGGCCCTGTGAGGGCAAAGAATACGTTTTCTGGTCCCAACGGATCTATGTGTGCCCAGTTTTTGCCGAGTCTATCCCATAGAATCTTTGTTGCCAGCGCCCTTCCGCCAATCCAATTCTTCAAGAAATCATCGCTGAATCTCAAATCCACAATCTTCTCATCTGTCAGGTCGACTTCCAGAAACTTGCCAGCATACCCATTGCCCATACTCATATCAACTCCTCAGATACGTCACTGTAAAAGCGGCGAGCAAGTTCCTTAGTAGGAACCTCCCAAGTTTTTGCGTACAACTTGTACGATACATTCGCTGGTTTTCTCGCAACCCAAAGCGCATTGTACCTACCTTCTTGACAGACCTCAGCACATTGCGGATTTCCATCGCAAAGGTCACAGATAAGCGCAGTTTTCTTCGTGGGATGTATCGTGGGGACCCTACCTGGGCAAGCTTCGATACAGCTCCCACAAGCTACGCATGCATTACTATCTACCATTATAGCCCCTGTCTTCTCGTTGACGCTGAGAGCATTAACAGGACAGCTGGGCACGCATGGCGCATCATCACACTGTGCACATAGATGCGGCACTTCAGCTCCTGGAACTACCATAAAAACCCTTATTCTCGAAGCTTCAGGCCATATTTTTCCCTCATGTCGGATGGAACAAGCAACTTCGCATCTTCTACAACCACTACAGTTTATGTAATCCCTTGCCACCCAGATTTTAGTCACTGTTCATATTCCTCCATGGCCCTTTTCATTTTTGACCACATTGTTTGCAATCCAGAACTTAACACTTACTGAAGTCTGTTTTTTTTAACCGCCTGCTAAGGGAGGTAAGAAAGAGATTTCATCGCCCTCTTTGAGGATTTGACTCATTGGCACTATTTTACGATTAAGGAAAATCTGCAAATATCCAGCACTAATTTCGTTTTCATCGATCCCTATGTTTCCCAGTTTGTACGTTTTGAACACTAGTCTAACTGCTTCATCCAATGTGGTAGAAGCTGGTAACTCGTATTCTATTTTATTATTTCCAGTCTTGAGAGCGAGAGAACCAATGAACCGCAAATTGACTTTCAAACTTGATACCGCCAGCTGAAACTTTTCTCCAAAACTAGATTTAGGTTACAGATTCTTTAAAGAATTTCGAGAAGCTTGTAGACACTAATCATGGAAGGTTCTAGTTGGGTAACCCAAAATTATCACGCGCGCGCGTTCGACCAAATAATATAAACTTCCTAGTCTTTCAATTGTATGGTGGAGGGTTGTAATGTACGAAGTGGGCATCGATGGTGAAACTTTGAGACTCGAAGACATTGTTAGAGTTTCTAGGGAAGACGCAAAGGTTTCAATTCCAGAAAAAGTGAAGAATAAGGTGAAAAGAAGCCGTACGGTTTTAGAAAAAATCATAAGAAAAAACCAGGTGGTCTATGGTGTGAACACAGGTTTTGGAGCATTAAGCAATATTGTAATTTCACCCGAAGAAATCAAACAATTGCAGTCTAACCTCATCAGAAGCCATTCAGCAGGAGTTGGAGAATCCTTAGATACAGAGATTGTGCGTGCCCTGATGCTTTTGCGGGCAAACACCTTAGCGAAAGGGCATTCCGGCATACGCCTAGAAACTCTAGAAGCTCTTGTGGAGATGCTGAATAGAAAAGTGCACCCGATAATTCCCGCTAAAGGTTCTGTGGGCGCAAGCGGAGACTTGGCTCCTTTATCGCACATGGTTTTAGTACTTATAGGTGAAGGAAAAGCTGAATTTGAAGGCGAAATTATGAGCGGAAAAGAGGCTATGGCTAAAGCTGGAATAAAACCTGTTCAGCTTGAGTTCAAGGAAGGGATAGCCCTCAACAATGGCACACAACTAATGACTGCAATTGCGGCATTAACAGTTTATGATGCTGAAAATCTAGTTAAAACCGCGGAAGTTGCAACTGCTTTAACTCTTGAAGCACTCCTTGGATTTTCCGACGCATTTGACGAAAAAATACAGAAGGTCAGACCACACGATGGGCAAGCCATAACGGCAAAAAGCATCAGCGAGCTAGTTGCTGGTAGCCAGCTTACTCAAACGGTTGAGGAAGCCCTGAAGAAAGGCCATCGACCACACGATCCTTATAGCTTAAGATGTGCACCGCAAGTCTTAGGTGCTGTGAGAGACGCAGTGGCATATGCTAAAAGAGTGGTAGAGATCGAAATCAACTCGGCGACAGATAATCCGCTTGTGTTTCCAGAGGAAGAAACTTGCCTTTCCGGAGGCAACTTCCATGGTCAGCCAATTTCTCTGTCCATGGATGTGCTTGGAATAGCCTTGGCAATAGTTGGTAACTTCTCTGAAAGAAGAATCTTCAAGCTCCTTGATGAAAAACTGAGCAACGGCTTGCCAGCCTTCCTAGTTCCTCCGGAAGCAAGCATTGGATTAAGCAGCGGGTTAATGATGGGCCAGACCACTGCGGCAGCCCTAGCCTCGGAAAACAAAATCTTGGCGCATCCAGCTTGCGTGGACTCAGTCCCAACCTCTGCAAACTTTGAGGATTTCGTAAGCATGGGAGTAACAGCCGCCCAAAAAGCCATGCAAATACTCGAAAACACCGAAAGCATAATAGCCATAGAGTTCTTGTGCGCAGCTCAAGCAACAGATTTCCGTGGATCAGAAAAACTTGGAAAAGGAACCAAAATAGCCTATGCCACAATAAGGAGGATTATTTCGGTACTCAAGGAAGATAGAGTATTAAGCGAGGACATAGAAAAAATCAGACAAACAATTAGAAAACGCACAATCGTTAACGCAGTTGAAAAGCAACTCAAGATTCAGTAAAAGCTTTGTCCACAAACACCGCAAAATGACCACAAAGTTCAGCCTTAAATCTGGTTCAATTTTTGCACCCAACGCTAGCTATTAATTAAGAGGCAGGCAGTATAGTTGAAAACAGTTCGACACAAATCCAATATTTTCATTCCTTCCCCGGTCCGCATACGCTCTATGAAAGATTATATACGCAATCTTCTATAAAATTTCTAAAAGACAGATAACATTTTTTGGCTGGATGGCAATGAAACGCATCAACGTTGAAGGATCTTGGCCGGGATTAGTGACGCCCTTTACCGAGAAAGACGAATTAAATATCGAGTGTTTGAAAAAGCTGGTGCAGTTTCACATAGAGAACGGAAGCGATGGACTATTAGTGATGGGATCTACAGGCGAAGCCATAATGTTAAGCAAGGAGGAGAGGCTGCGAGTAATCGATGCATCTGTGGATGTGGCGAATGGAAAAATGCCTGTCATGTGTGGGATTTCAGCTGTTACAACAAAGGACACCATAGAAAATGCGCTCTCTGCCAAGGATGCAGGAGCTGACTGCGGTTTGCTCGTTCAACCGCCTTATATTGTGCCAACACAAGAAGCGTTATACCAGTACTACAAAGAAGTCGCCGAAAGCGCCGACTTCCCCGTCGTTATATACCACAATCCTACAAGAACCGGAGTAAGCCTGCAAGCTGAAACCATTGCAAAGTTAGCGAATCTAAGCAACATCATTGCTTTAAAAGAAGCTGGACCAAGCCCCTACCAAGTTATTAGAGTCATAGAGCTGACAAGGGGAAAATTCAACGTTCTCTGTTGTGATTGTCCATCTTATGCTTTGATACTGCCAACCCTTGCCGCCGGAGGAAAAGGCACCTCAAACGTCACAGGCTCCCTTGTACCAAGAGAATTTAAGGAGCTTTCAAGACCTTGGCAAACGTTTAAAGACGCCCAGAAGACTAGAGAGCTTTACTTTAAACTACTGCCGCTTATGAGGTTAATGTATGCTGAAACGAATCCTGTTCCTCTTAAAGCAGCTTTGAACATGGTCGGTGCTGGCGTTGGTCGTCCTAGGAAGCCGCTAACCGAGCTTAGTGAAGCTCACGTCCCTGCATTGAAACTCACACTTAAGAGGCTAGGAATATTAGAGGAGAACTCCTATCAAAGGAAGTTTTTCTCTAAGAAATGATGTTGCATCTGCAACGCAAAAGCTTATTCAAAGAATGAATGGCTAATAATACCTAGGGATTACGGAATCATAAATAGACAAGAACTACCATTGAGGCTGGAGATATTTGTCTAAAAGATTGATATTCGCGCTCTCAGTAACCGCTTTAGTGCTGCTATTTTTAGTGTATTCTTGGACGGCAAAATTTGGACTGAACCTTCCATCGGAGGATGCAGGGTTTCTTCTTAAAAGAGATGCATGGCTCCTGGTGGTCTTAGGCCTCGTTGCAACAATTGCAGCTCTAATTTCTTTGTTTATGGAACTTAAATTGTCAAGTCCCATAGCTTTTATCGGATGGGTTTTTTATCTTCCGGTTTTGTTTAACGTTCTGATCCCTATGTTTGTCCTATTTTTTTCTCTTGTTGGAATATTTTATACGCCTTGGTTAGTCTTTGTGGACATGCCCTTATTCAACGAATTGATTAATGGCGTTATCCGTTTCTCAGATTATAGCATACACACGACAATGGATTACGTCGGATATATCCTTGTGACAACAGGTCTTCTGATTTACATAATTAGTTTATATCAAATGTTATCACATACAGCAAGGAAACGCTCAGTGCTTACTAAAGGCTTGTATGCTGCTATTAGACATCCCCAATATCTCGGAATATACGTATGGACTCTAGGATTCGCCATATTGGGGTGGCGCTTGATCAACTATATAATGTGGCTTACTCTCTGCTATTCTTATATTCTTCTAGCTGAACATGAAGAAGTTGAATTAACAAAAAAGTTGGGCCAAGAATACGTCCAATATCAGGACAAAGTGCCTTTCATTATTCCTTATCCTTTATCGACAATTCTGAAACCATTTGGTATTCTTAGAACTAGACTGAAACTAAGGCTCTTAATTTATACGGCGCTTTATGCCGTGCTTCTTCTGACTTTATATTATACAATTGAGCCCTATGTAGTCATGTTTAGGTAGACATTTATGCCTCAAAAGATGGAGATTTTATCGTTCTATGGCGAAAGTTTTCTCATGAATAATTTTTGTTGGAACCCTACCTATCAGCATTTTTTCTTCAAGTTCTCTGCTCACTTCCAGTGGCTGGAGCTTTTTTGCCAATTTTGAGGCTGCTTCCAATTTCGTGTTTCTTTCAGCATATATCTCAAATAAAACTTCGTTTTTTCTAATGTACTTGCCAAGTTTTACTTTAAGCATGACCCCGGCGCCTTTTTCTTTTGGAGCTCCGGCTTCTCTGGCAATGCGAGCTATGCCTTCATTGTTAATCCATAAAACTTTGCCTTCTTTTTTTGCGGCTACTTCTGTTTTTTTATCCCCAATTTTTATTTCTTCAGGTTTTATCTTCGCGTTTCCGCCTTGAACTTCAATTATTTCTCGAAGCTTGCTTTCAGCTTTTCCCGATTTCAAAATGTTTTCAGCCTTTTGCTTTCCTTTTTCAATACCAACCATTTCGAAAAGCATGCCTGCAATAATTGTTGCCTTTTCTTTAAGATCTGCCGGACCGTTTCCCATAATTGCCGTCAAGGCTTCTTTGGCTTCAAGAGCAGGGCCTATGGCGTTTCCTAATGGCTGTTCCCCGAAGGTGAGGGCGCATTGGACGTTCATTCCTAAACGTTTCCCAAGTTCTATGAAATCAGATGCAAGCGTATCTGCTTCACCGATTGTTTTTATTTTTGCACCTCTTCCCGTTGGAATGTCTATGGCAACGTGCGTGGCGCCTATAGCTTTTTTCTTGCTCATAATCGACGGCAAAAGCAAAGGGTCTATTCCTAAGGGATACTCAACTTGGATGAAAAGGTCATCGGCTGGAGCTAGATCCAACGCGCCGCCCCAAACCATGCAGCCGTTTGTTTTCTTTACGACCTCCTGTATTTCTTTAATCGTAAGGTTTACTGGACATAGTGTTTCCACACGGTCAGCAGTTCCAGCCGGGGAAGTGACTGCTCTCGACGATGTCTTAGGTATAGTAAAACCTGCAGCAGCGACTATTGGCACTATGAGAATTGACGTTTTGTCACCTGGAATGCCACCAATGCTATGCTTGTCTAGAATCGGACTTTTGTTAAAATTCAAAGTTTCGCCGGTCACCACCATCGCCTTTGACAAAGCTTCAATTTCACTCATGCTTAACCCATAGATATCAAGCGCAGTTACAAACGCTGCAAGTTCAACGTCACTCAAGTGGCGCTCCACTACGTCCTTGACTATCGTTTTTATTTCATTCTCTCGGAGCCTTTCGCCCCGTACTTTCGCGCGCACGTAACTAAGAGACTCAGGAATGTGGGCTGGTTGCACTTCGACTGTCTGTCCAGCTTTTATTTCGAGAATTTTTGAAATTTCGTCGTAAAGCCCGATTTGGTTGTGTGGAAAATTGCTGGCTATGTTGACTATGGCTATTATTTTTTGATTTTTGTAGACTATTCTTATTCTGTCGGAAGAGTGCACGCCTAATAGACTTGCAGTTTCATCATCAAGTATAGCTATTCTTCTTCCGCCTGCTTGAATGTCCAAGATTTTGGCTTTAAGCTCCATCGAGGTTCACACTGACTAAATAAGTGAATTAATAGTTAAAGATTTTAAGCAAACAGCAATTACAATAAACCGAGAAAGGTTGTGCAGTTTTGCGTTACATAGATTTTGTGGATTTAAAGTATAAACCTAAAGAAACTGAAGTCATCTGCACCTTTTACGCTGAACCAGAAGGAATTGATATGAAGGAAGTTGTGGGTGGAATCGCTGCCGAAAGCTCAATTGGAACGTGGACCGAGATTACAACAGTGAAACCTTACGTTAGCAAGCTTGCGGCGCATGTGTTTAGCATAAAAAGAAATTATGCAAAAATCGCCTATCCAATAGAGCTTTTTGAATCTGGAAGTATGCCCAACATCCTAAGTAGCGTTGCAGGAAACGTCTTTGGACTGAGAGTTCTGAAAAACCTGAGACTCGTTGACATCAGCCTTCCATCTGAGCTTGTCAAAAGTTTCAAAGGCCCAAAGTTTGGCGTAGAAGGAATTCGTGACCTCTTGAAAGTTTATGAGCGCCCGCTTGTAGGAACGATAATTAAGCCTAAGTTGGGATTAAAAACTGCCGATCATGCCAAGGTTGCCTATGAGGCTTGGATTGGTGGGTGTGACATAGTTAAGGATGACGAAAACCTAGGCAGTCAAAGGTTTAACCCTTTTGAAGAACGCGTCGCAGAGACTCTGGAAAGCAGAGATAAGGCTCAAGAAGAAACTGGAGAAAAGAAAGTCTATATGGTCAATGTTACAGCAGAAACTCAAGATATGCTGAAAAGAGCTGAGTATGTTCTCAATCGCGGTGGAGAGTACGTGATGGTTGACATTTTAACATGCGGCTTTTCAGCGTTACAAACGTTACGGAAACAAGACTTCAATCTTGTAATTCATGCCCATAGAGCCGGACACGCAGCTTTCACTAAAGATCCCAAGCATGGAATTTCAATGCGAGTAATAGCCAAAGTTGCGAGAATCATAGGCGTGGATCAACTACACGTAGGCACAATTGTGGGAAAAATGTTTGAAACACGAGAAGAAGTAGCAGAGAATGTGGAGGCATTGAAAATGGAAATGAACGGATTAAAACAAGTCTTGCCTGTCGCTTCCGGCGGTTTACATCCGAGACTGGTTCCGAAGTTGATGAGATTTTTCGGAAAAGACTTCGTTATCCAAGCTGGAGGAGGCATTCATGGCCACAAGAACGGAACATCAGCAGGAGCTATGGCAATGCGCCAGGCGGTTGATGCCACCTTAAGGGGGATCCCGTTAAGTGAATATGGTAAAACTCATAAAGAGCTTAAAATGGCACTGCAAATTTGGAGATAATAGAATCAAATTTCAAACTGACTCGAAAATCCATGGATATTTCCTGTGCATAATCTCAATTATCGAATGTGGAGAAATTATCCCCTCTTCACATATTATGCCGTGAATGAAGTCACGCCTTGTTACATCAAATGCTGGATTTCGTATTATCAAGTTTTCAGGTGGGTTTTTCCAAATTTCATCTGGGCTTCTTTCCTCTATTTTCTCATAATCACCATACATGGTTGCCGGATCGAACTTTAAAAGCTCTGAAACTACGTAAAAGGGCGTCCGTGCCTCTTGAGCCACTAGGGCAAGCACGCTTGTGCCAATCTTGTTTATCACGTTTCCCTCCGAAGTTATAGCGTCTGCTCCAACAATCACAAGGTCAACATTGTTAATAAAAAATCGCGCGGCAGAATCAATGATAATAGTTGTTTTTACACCTAAATCTGACATTTCCTTAGCGGTTATTCTACCTTGGAAAACAGGTCTGGTCTCGGTGCAGATGACCTCAAAGGACTTTCCCTCCCTTTCAGCCTTGTTTAACAGGTAAGTCACTGTGGAAGAATGACAGTGTGTTAGAATTATCGAGTTATCCCTTATTCTTTTAGCCCCTATCTCGGCGATTTTCTCCTTCGAATCCTCAAGGCTTTTCAGGAATTGACTTGAAGCAGAAGTGACTATTTCAACCAAATCCTTAACTCTAGTTCTATCGCTTTTTCCAACCTGACTTATTACCCAACGAATAGCATTCCGCATGAGCGGCTCCGTTTCCCTTGAAGCAAAAAGAAGTTCTTTTGCTCCAGAAAGCTCTTTAAGAAAATCTTGCTTGCGGTTAGCTCTTGTTTCCTTCGCTAAAGTCTCCACAGCCTTTATGGCTGTTATGGCAACGTTTCTGGCTCCTTGAACCTCAAGTCTCCGTATCCTTTCAGCGGCAGAACGAATTACATCAAACAACAATTTTCACCTGCAGGAGCAATGGTTCTTCTTATTTAACTGATGACCTATAAACTTTCGGTGAAACCCTACTTAAAGGTAGAAGCTGCACTTTTTATATGAGAATTAGAAAGTTGTTTATGTAACCAAAATGTTTCCGAAAGAAGGTAGCCTCGGCATATTGCAACCTATTATAGGTTCTTGGTATGAATCGTTAGAGAAACCTGAAAAAGTACAAGAAAATGTTCTTTCTGACTTAATCACAGAATACAGAAAAACCGATTATGGAAAAAGGCACAAGGCATCTGAAATTGAAGGAATTGAAGATTACAGAGCAAACTTCCCAATAATAGATTACACAGGACTTAGTCCCTACATAGCAGCAGCAAAGAATGGAAATTACAAGGCTATCCTTCCAGAACCACCCGTGTGTTGGGTAATGACCAGAGGTTCAACGGGGCATGCAAAAGTTTTACCTGCAACAAAAACCCATCTTGAACAGATTTTCACATGTGGAGCAAGAGCGCTGATAAACTATATACTAAGAAAAAAAGATTTTGAACTTGCTACCGGGGAAATTCTTAACTTAAATTTTCCATCCAACGTTCACACAATGGTGACTGAAGGACAAACACTCGCCTACGGGTACAGTTCTGGAACCTACGCAAAACTGAATCCAATGTTCGATAGGGTTAGTTTGTTGCCTCGTCAAGAGGAAATAGATGTCTTGGGCTCTGGAATAACCAAAGTTGACTGGGAAAGAAGATTTGAACTTGTCTATCAGAAAGCGCTCAACAGAAACGTGACCGCCGCGATGGGAGTGACGCCAGTTATTCTCGCATTTGCAAAGTACATCAAACGGCGACATGGAAAAAAGCCTAAAGAACTGTGGAATTTTCGCGCCCTGTTCTGTACCAGCGTGCGTAAAATACAGTTCAAATATGCACCCACACTGAAGAAACATTTTGGGCAAGTTCCAGTCGTCGAAATGTACAGTGCAACAGAGGGAGTTTTTGCGCAACAACTAGATGAGTTACCCTACGTCACGCCGAACTATGACAAGTATCACTTTGAGGTGATAACCGCTCACGGAACAAAAATGTTGCACGAACTTAAACGAGGTGACTGGGGGAAGCTAATAATCTCTTCATGCATGTTCCCCCGGTACGATATTGGGGACATGATAGAAGCAGCTGGAAAAAACTATTTCCGCATATTTGGAAGATGCACCACTCTAACGCTTCTCGAACATCGACTCTATAGATTGTTCTTTGGATGGTTCCTCTAAGGTTGAGGATGCCGCTTCGCCGCTGTCATCCAAAGGTAAAGTGCGGCAATTATGATTACTACACCAATGATTACAAGCAGCAAAGCTCCAGCGATTTCTCTTTGAAGTAAGCCGGTCACCTGGATATATGCAATCACGCCTATGAGTATCAAGAGTAAGCCGCCAACCAACCAGCCTACGAACCCAAACTCACGTTTCTCATATTTTTCTCCTTTCTCTGGCTCTTCCTTTTCGTGTTTTTCATACTTCTCTGCTTTTTCCCCTCTTTGAGGCGCTGGGGCAGGTGCCTCCACAGCGGCAGGCTTTTCAATTTTTAAAGGTGCGCCACACTTCGGACAAAAGGTCATCTCCTCGCTAACTTCAGCACCACATTTTGGACAATATACCATGAAATTCACCTTAATCCACTTTATTATGAGATTAACTATTTAAAACATGCACCTAAACGCATTAATAAAAAAACGTTATATGCTCATGCCGCAAAATAGTGTTGTTGAGGGAAGAAATTGAGCAAAAACTCGAGCACTCTCCCACTTGAACGTAGAGAAGGCATCTTCACCGCAATATCTCTAGGAGCTTTCTTCATTTTGGTTGGCGTGATTTTCGCAACCACACCCAATCTCTTTGAAAAAATTATCGCCTTCTTTCGTAATTTCGACATTGTAGAGGTCTCTGGCACCGGAATCTTCTTACCTGCCCCAAAATCTCCTTGGGCCCATTCGACGGTTTATTCAGCGGCCGCACAATTCAGCTTCGGCTTAGGTATTCTTCAAATCTTAATTCTAGCACTCAGACTTGTTGCCCGTTCAGCTTTAAACAAAACAGCAGAGACAACGTCCAACCTCGTATTCTGGTTCGGAACAGGATATCTAGTAAACATGCTCCTTAACGAAACGACAACCATAAGAATATGGTTTGCATTCTGGGCGGGAATACTAGTACTCATAGGTATATCGATGATAATCAGAGCAATGATTCTATTAGCTCGAAGATAAACCTATGATTCAGATTTTGCAAATCTACAGCTGTCCAATGTATTCATCTCAGAATACAAAGAGAAACTAAACCAAAAACGATCAAACAATTGGAGAAACCCCCAACTCTAATGCTTCGTCTTGAAGCAGTCCTATTTGGGTGATCAGAAAAGGAAAATGTGCTAGATATACGTTCACCACAACAAGAAACAATATTTCTATATTTCTCAATGAACACGGATAGAAGCGCAGTGGGAAGGTAAAATCTGTCAATCATACACGTTATCATTCTTGGGTTGAAAAAGTCTTATCAACATATATGATTGTCACGTCCGACGATCATGAGATGGTGATAATATTTGGCAAAAGTTGGTTGACCTCAGGTTCAATTATTTTGTTTCTAGATATCTCTTCTTGATTTCTTTCGCAAATCTTTCAACTATTTCGTCAATGGCGCTTTTGAAACCATCCACATCAGATATTACAAGAAACTTCTTTTCGTCCACAATCGCTTTTATATCCTTCAAGAACGGGTCAGCGTCCAAACCTGTCGCATAATCTGGAAAGTCAGCAAGTTTACTTAATGCATCCAACAGTCTAAAAGGCCCATATAATGGAGGTTCGCCCAGACATCCCTGTGCGCTTGTTGCCAAGAAGAGGGCTATTTCAAAAAGGTAATCATTCCCAGTGGGTTTCTGTGAAGACAATTTCATCCCTCCATGCTTGTCGGAAATTTTAGGCCATACTTGTTAAGATAGACTATTTGCCCAAACGGAATCCGGGCCGGCGGAGTTGGCGTATGAGCTGGATAACCCATGATAACAAGCAGTTCAGGCTCTATGCCCTCAGGAATCTCAAGCATTTCTTTCACCGCAATACGTGAAAAAGATTTTACTGCGCAAGTTCCTAAACCAAGTGCATACGCTGCAAGAAGCATGTTTTCAACAGCCATGGAACAGTCTGACACTGACAAGTAGTCCCTGCCGAGAGTTCCGCCAACTCTGTACGCTCGCTCCCTATCCGAACAGACAAGTATCGCCAAAGGAGCTTCTCCAAGATACCCCGGCGACACTTTTCTTACAAGCTCAAGCATATTTCTATCACTTATAACGATAAATTTCCATGGTTGAATGTTACCAGCTGAAGGTGCCCAGCGAGCTGCGTCTAGAATTTTCTCAATTACTTCATTTGGAACACTGTCAAGTTTGTACTTTCGAACGCTCCTACGACCTTTTATAGCATCAAAGACATTCATCCTCACACATCCAACATTAGCGGATAACACGTATCTAGAAAAACTTATATGCTTTTTCCAAAAATAAACGTACTCCGAAAGGTGAAACAAAAATGCCACAGTTTTACGAATATGAACTAAACAGAGCAGCACACAAACTAGTCTGTGAGATGTTCAAAGCACAGAAAGACGAAACCTTTGTCATAACAGCAGACACCGAATCAGATCCGCGAGTAGTCGAAGCAACCGCAGCTGCAGCATTTGCTGCAGGTGCAAAACCCATGACCATATGGACAGCATCACCCCTAGGAGTTGGCAAAGCAGCTGATCCAATGCTTCCAGTGGAAGCACTAACAGCAGCCTTAAACAACGCTGACGTGTGGGTTGAATTCAATAATGAATGGCTTCTCTACTCGACACCGTATGAAAGAGTCATGAAGGAGAACAAAAAGATTAGACACATGTGTTTGGTTGGAATGAATGTCGATATGATGGTCAGAGTCATTGCTCGTGTTGACTTGCCAACTTTAGGGCAGTTCCAAGACAAACTAATCAATATGACAAAGGCGGCCAAGCACATCAAGATGACAACGCCAGCCGGAGGAAATGTTGAATTTGACGACGACCCGAAAAGACCGATAATCTGTGAAGTTGGATACGCAGACACACCCGGCTCCCACATGTTAGGCGGCCAAATAGGTTGGTCACCAATCTCCAAGTCCATCAACGGAGTAATAGCCTTCAACGGTTCCGTCGTTCCTCCCATCGGTTTAGTAAAGGAACCCATAAAACTTCACGTTAAAGAAGGAAAAATAGACAGAATAGAAGGAGGAGAGGACGCACGGGTTTTCGAAACTTGGCTGAAAAGCTTTAATGACCCTCTCATGCTGCGAATAGCCCACGTTTGCTATGGAGTTAACCCAGGCGCAAAGCTGACGGGAAATATAGTCGAAGATGAGAGAGTCTGGGGATGCACTGAATGGGGAATCGGCTACGTAGGTCAAATGTTGACCGGAGGCGAACCAATACCGGCGCCTTCACACACCGATGGCATATGCCTCAACACCTCTGTTTGGCTAGACGGAAAACAAATCTTTGACAAAGGCAGAGTCGTAGAACCAGAGCTAGCTAAACTTGCCAAAAAACTTGGCAAGCTCTAAATTTTCTTTCTTGGAAAATGGGTGAGATATATGATTAGCAAGGAAAAACTTGTCGACGGCGTCGTCAACATGCTTAAAGTAAACATGGGCCTCAAGAAAAGCGAAAAACTATTAGTCGTTACAGACATCCCGACTGCAGAAGAATGGAAAACAAAAGACAGCATCAAACTGACCGAAGCCATGGAAAGATCCATGTTGGCGAAAATAGTCAGCGAAATTGCCACTGAAAAGTTCCCAGACAACAAGGTTGAATTTTTCGTGTATCCATCAATAGGAAAACATGGAACTTACCCTGGAAAAGAAGTGGAAGAAAAAATGAAGACTGCGAACGTGGCGATTGCAATAACTACTTATTCACTAACCCATACTGATGCCCGGGTAAACGCCACCAAAGCTGGGTGCCGAGTAGCAAGCATGCCCATGTTCATTGCAGAAATGTTATATCCAGGCGGACCAATGGCTTCCAACTATCGCGAAATAGATAAGGAAACAAAGAAAATCGCTGATCTAATAACAAAAGCCAACGAAGCGAAGATAACCTCTCTGGGAGGCACAGACATCAAACTCAGTTTGAAAGAAAGAAAAGGCGGAGTTGACGCTGGAATCTTTACAGAGAAAGGTTCTTGGGGAAACCTGCCATCAGGAGAAGCCTACTGCGCCCCTGTCGAAGGAACTGCCGAGGGGAAGATTGTAGTTGAGCCAAACTGGTATCCGGACCTAAAAGAGAAGATGACAATAGTTTTCAAAAAAGGCTATGTAACTGAAATAATAGGCGGTGGAAAAATCGGCGATGAATATAGAGCTATGCTAGACTTCAAAAAGAAGGAAGAGCCTTTTGTTTCGCGCCGGAACCTCGCCGAACTCGGAGTGGGAACCAATCCCAACGCGAAACGCCCCGATAATATCCTCGAGTCAGAAAAAATAAAGGGAACCGTGCATCTCGCCATTGGAGATAATTCTCACATGGGCGGCAAAGTGTCCTCAGACCTGCACCAAGACTTTATCATTCCAAAGCCAACCTTAATGCTTGATGGAAAAGCAATAATGAAAGAAGGAAAACTATTAGCGTAAACAAGCTGTTTCTCCCCCTATTTTTTTAATTTCTGATTTTATCATCTTCACATTTCTTATATTTTCTGCAGCTCTTTACCAATGGATATCCGTTACATGGATTCAACCAAAGCTTGAATAAGCCAGTGCAAGAAACGTGTTATTTGAATTGAAAAGCAAACGAAAATATCCTTTACTAAACGAAGAGGCTTGGTCGGGCGGGCAGGATTTGAACCTGCGACACTCCGGTTTCTGCTTGTACGCCTGATAGGCTGGGTAACACCTACCATTGGTAGACGTCTACAGCGTCTCCGTCAGCTAATCCTTTGTAGGCTAATGCTGACTCGGAAGCTCTACCAGGCTGAGCTACCGCCCGACAAAAACTTTTAAGATGCGCAACAGAATTTATGCATTGCGGATTTGTTTCGCATTTTCTTTTTATGAGACGTACAAAACATATTTTCAAAAGCGACATATGCCGAAGCAGACAGCAAGCGTTTTATAAGGAATCACTATTTACTGTTTCAGCCAAAGCGAAAGAAAGGAGAAGGCTTCTATCACATTTGTTGTTGTCCTAAAAACTTTATATAAAAATTTTTGACGTGCCCCTACTGAAATTGCATCTTTCTAGATTCTAGAACTAAAAATTGCACTAAAATTGGAATGATTCCTTAGCCGAACGAAAAAGAATCTTTACAGAAAGGTAGCAAATCAGAAATTCGGTGACTTGCCAGTCAACTTTTCCCACTAGGCCTAGAGTAAATCTTATACTAGGGTATGCCTGATAATAAAATGTTGTATTTTAATGGTGACATGCATGATTAATGAATTGACCCCTGAAAAGCTTCGAAAAGAATGTGATCCAAACATATTCAGGTGCACATCTACTAAGGATATTTCGCCGCTAGAGGGAATCATCGGGCAAGATAGAGCGGTAAAAGCCCTCACGTTTGGCCTAGAAATAAAGGAACGGGGCTTTAACATCTATGTCGCTGGTTATCCGGGCACTGGCAGAATGACCGCGGTAAAAGATTTTCTAGAGGAGATAGCCAAAACGAAACCTTTACCTTCGGATTGGTGCTACGTGCACAACTTTCGCAATCCGTATGAGCCTAAAGTCATAGAGCTTCCAGCGAACAAAGGAAAAGCCTTTCAGAAAGACATGGCAGATCTCGTCAATGAAGCAAAAAGGGTTCTTCCTAAAATATTTGAAAGTGAGGATTATGCCAATAAAAGAACTGCGGCAATCAGAAACATTGAAGAGGAAAGGAAAAAGCAGGTTGAACTACTTAACAAACGAGCACAAGAGCAAGGATTCATTCTTCAAAGCACACCTCTGGGTTTGCTTACAATTCCCGTGGTAAAGGGAAAACCTTTGAATGAACAGGAGTTCATGGCGTTAAAACCCGAAATAAAGGAAGAAATTGAAAGAAGAAGGGAAAACTTGGATGTTGAAGTCAGGAGCGTTATGAGACAGCTGAGAGAATTAGAAGGTAAAGCCCGCGAATCTATTGAGAAATTGAATCGTGATGTTGCTTTGTTCGCCATCGGTCATATAGTGTCAGATCTGAAAGAGAAATACAAAAAATTTCCCGACGTTGTTAATCAGATAGACGATGTTCAAAATGATCTCTTGGAGAACTTGGCTATTTTCGTGAAAGGAACACGAGAAACTCAGCAACCTCCACCTTTACCATTTCCATCAACAACGGAAGTTTCCTTTAGAAAATATGAAGTCAACATAATAGTAGATAACTCAGAACTTCGAGGAGCCCCAGTAGTTGTAGAACTAAGTCCCACTTATCAAAACCTTTTTGGAAGAATAGAAAAAGAAGCGCAATTTGGTGTATTAACAACTGACTTCACAATGATTCGGGGAGGTTCTTTGCACAGGGCTAACGGTGGATATTTGGTACTTCGCGCCGAAGAGTTACTTCAGAATCCCCTATCGTGGTATAGCTTAAAAACGGCTTTAACGAGTGAACAAGTTACAATCGAAGAGCCTGGAGAACGCTTGGGCTTTATAAGCATAAAGGGTTTAAGACCTAAACCTATACCACTGAAGGTTAAGGCGGTTCTCGTAGGAAACCCGCTTCTTTACCTGGCACTGTATATGTATGACATGGATTTCAAGGAGCTTTTTAAAGTCAAGGCAGATTTTGATACAACCATGGATCGGATAGATGAAAACATGCGAAAATATGCCGCTTTTATCTGTACTTTCTGCCACAAGGAAAACCTTAAGCACCTTAATTCGTCGGCAGTTGCCAAAGTCATCGAATACAGTTCCAGATTAGCTGAAGATCAGAAAAAATTGTCCACAAGATTTGCTGAAATCGCTGATGTAATTCGAGAAGCCAACTTCTATGCCGTTAAAGATAATGTTGAATACATAACTTCCGATCACATCAAAAAGGCTATTGAGGAAAAACGCTACCGCTCCGATCTCATTCAATCGAAGATTCAAGAGCTGATCCAGCGGAACATTTTTCTCATCAACACAGAAGGCGAGGCAATAGGACAGGTAAACGGCCTATCAGTCATGAGCTTAGGAGACTTTGCCTTTGGGAGACCATCCCGTGTCACTGCCAGTATAGGCATGGGAAAAGAGGGAATAATTGACATTGAACGAAAAGCAAGGCTTGGAGGTCGTATCCACACTAAGGGCGTTTTGATACTTAGCGGTTACTTGACTGAAAAGTATGCACAGGACAAACCTCTGAGCCTCTCCGCTCGCCTTGTCTTCGAGCAAAGCTATGAAGAAGTAGAAGGCGATAGCGCTTCAAGCACTGAACTTTACGCAATTCTCTCAGCTTTATCAGGGGTCCCAATAAAACAGAACATCGCCGTCACAGGTTCAGTTAACCAAAAGGGTGAAGTTCAAGCCATAGGCGGTGTAAATGAAAAGATAGAAGGATTTTTTGAAGTCTGTAAGGCCAAGGGCCTGAATGGCCACCAAGGCGTGATGATCCCCGAAAGCAATGCGCAAAACCTAATGCTTAAAGAAGAAATTGTGGAAACCGTCAAGGCAGGAAAATTTCACATATACTCAGTGAAAACTATAGATGAGGGAATCGAAATTCTGACAGGAGTTAAAGCAGGGACTAGACGACCCGATGGAAACTTTGAGG
>CAZDZM010000007.1:32015-33916 GCA_964509945.1 uncultured Candidatus Bathyarchaeia archaeon | reverse complement strand
CCAATATGCATCCGTGACTGCCCAATAATGTGTGAAATCAGTTTATCAGCCTTCAGAGGAAGAGAGGCACTCTACCCTGAACCAGTCCAATTTGGATATAGCACGGCCGGAGCCCTTAAAGACTTCGGATTAGACTGGTCTCATTTCAACATTCAAGCCGGTCTATTTGAGGCTCTCGGAATAGAAGAAAATTCAGATGTTGCAGTTTTCCCAAACGCAAATACCGAGACAAAAGTTGGGGGAATACCGTTAAAGATTCCAGTTTTATGCGGCGCATTTGGCTCTACAGACGTTGCTAGACTGAACTGGGAAGGCTTAGCGATAGGCACAGCTCTATCAGGTGCCATGGTGATAGTAGGAGAAAACGTTTGTGGCATGGACGCCGAAGCGCAAATAACAAAAGGCAAAGTGACTTACTCGAAAGAACTGAAGCGAAGGGTCGATCTGTTTAGAAAGTTCTGGGATGGAAAATATGGAGAAATAGCTGTGCAAACAAATGTTGAAGACCAGAGACTGGGTGTTGATGTTTACGCCCTATCAAAATTGGAAGTAAACGTAATTGAAAGAAAATGGGGACAAGGAGCCAAGGCAATAGGAGGCGAGGTTCGAGTAAGAGACCTAGAGAAAGCTCTAATGCTAAAGAAAAGAGGTTACATAGTCATTCCAGACCCTGAAGATCCGACAGTACAACAGGCATTCAAAGAAGGAGTTTTCAAATCTTTCGAGAGACACAGCAGAGTAGGCATACCAAAAGAAAAAAGCGTAGTAGAAGATATAGAATGGCTGAGAAAACAAGGCGCCAAACATGTAACACTTAAAACAGGCGCTTACAGACCTTCGGCTGTAGCTTACACCATGAAGATAGCATCGGAAGCAAAAATTGACGCTGTATACTTTGACGGTGCAGGCGGCGGAACCGGCATGAGTCCTGTCCCAATGATGGACGAAATGAGCATCCCAACAGTTCATTTGGAAGCCATAGTCCTCAGGTGTGCCCAAATACTGAAGAAGAAAGGCTGGTACGTGCCAGATTTGATTATGGCTGGCGGTTTTATAAACGAAACACAAATCTTTAAGGCTATAGCGATGAGCAACTTTGGAGACCGCCCATTTGTAAAAGCGGTTTTGATGGGACGTTCACCTCTAACAGCAGTGATGAAGGCAAACTATTTCAAACAGTTGGCTGACGAAAGCAAACTACCCAAGGCTTTTGCAGACAGATTCGGTGCCACACCCGAAAAATTCTTTATCGCAACACCAGACCTTAAAGCAACATATGGCGAACGTTTCAAGGAAATACCATGGGAAGCCATAGCACTCCACACTTACCTAACAGACCGCATAGGCGTAGGACTAAAACAACTTTTGGCAGGCAACAGAAAATGGAGACTAGAACTTATAAACAGAAATGATCTAATGAGTTTATCTGAAGAAGCAGCTAAAGTTACAGGCATACCATTGCCACACGAAGTAGAAAAAGATGCGATTGAAAGAATCCTAGGCTAGAATCTTCTTCCCTTTTTTATTTTAAGGTAATCGCTTGGTAAAAAATTAATAAAATATATAGATACAGGATTACGCAGAAGAGGGATCTTTTATGACAGAAGAACATTCGGCGTTAACAGTTGCATTAGAGCAGCTAAAAATAGCGGCTGAAAAATTAAACCTTGACCCAGGAATACACGAAATGCTGAAACACCCAAAAAGATAGCGCGCGCGAGCATAAGGTTAAGACCGGTTCTGTAATCAATTATGAAAGATGCGATAACATAACTAATGCTGAATTGCTAGAAACAAGGTGTGACATACTCATTCCCGCAGCCTTAGAAAATCAAATAACAATGGATAACGCAGAGAAAATTAAAGCTAGAATCATAGTAGAAGCTGCCAATGGACCCACG
>CAZDZM010000007.1:2840-31915 GCA_964509945.1 uncultured Candidatus Bathyarchaeia archaeon | reverse complement strand
GCTTGTGGCCATAGCAAAGCAGAAAAGCAGTTTTTCTCCTTCGTTTTTATCTGAACAGCAAGAGCTTCAGCAGGTTTTCTAACTTCTTGAACTCTTAATCTAAGTTTTTAAACTACTCCTCTTATATCTGTTTTCCCTAACAGTAACTCCAGAACCGACTAAGGAATGAGCATGCCAAAAATGATACCAACGAAAATTGGAAACCTAGATTTTAATTTTGAAAATTCACTTGTAAAAGTCATCGCTAATAGAAATTACCCCGAAATCAAACTTGCTGGATTAAGTATAGGGCCTTTTGAAGAAGGAAACGAGTACGAAGTCTATTACTGGGTAGCTCGAGAACTAGAAAAGTCCGGGATAGCACATCTTCGCGAAGACGACCGCTTAGACGCGGCCAAGCTTTACAAAACCCAATGGAAAGAACGTGTACAAACAGCAGGACAAATATCAGTGTTGCCAGAAGACTTCTATCCCAAGCTTCGCAGATATATAGTAGAATTAAAAAGGGAAATAACCAAACAACCGGAGAAAATGCTGGAATACGAGAAAACCAAACAATTGGCGTGTGACATCGTAAATTCAAGGTTGAAGAAGATAGTTTCATTAGCTTCAGCTCCAGCTCAAACAGAGCATATTCTGAAAAATTTTACAGATGAGGAAAGATTCATTTACGAACAGCTTTACAAACTTATCAGCGAATGGAGAACTCAAATACTCGAATGCGAAGGTGGAGAAGGATGACGGAAGAACTGGAAACCATAGATCCGCAAGAGCGCCTCCTCGAGTTCTTCAAAACAGAAAGATACCGCCAGCGGATTTCGCAAATGTCCATAGCGGGTAAAGAGTCGCTAATAGTCGATTTTGAAGAACTTTTTGCTTTTGATCAAGAGCTGACCGAAAAACTCTTGGAAAAGCCAGAAGAATATTTAAAACATGCAAATAATGCCGCTTACGCGCAGGTGCAAATAGAAGATCCAGAGTACGCCGAAAAACTGGAAACAGTAAATGTCAGAATTGTAAGGCTTTTAGAAAAGGAACCACTACGAAAACTTGGCTCAAACCATATTGGAAAACTTGTTATGGTTGAAGGCATCGTCGTCCGTTCAACACCGGTCCGCCCTATGGTCATGCAAGCCGCGTTCAAATGTAAACGGTGTGGAACAATAGCTCGCGTGGATCAGACGGGACACTTCCTAAAGGCACCTTTTGAATGCAGCGACCCCACATGCAGAGCGAAAGGACCGTTTGAGTTTGCTCAAGACGACTCCACCTTCATAGATTCGCAAGACCTTCGCCTTCAAGAAAGACCTGAAGATCTTCCGCCGGGCCAGCTCCCAAGGACATTAAACGTTAAGCTTGTGGGAAGCGAAATAGTTGATGTTGCTAGGCCAGGGGATCACGTTTCAATAGTTGGAATCGTCCGTGCGTTTGCACCTTCACGTCCAGGAGTCGGCAAACTCCGCACTTTCATCTTGCATTTAGATGCCAACTCAATTGAAGTTTTAGGCAAAGAACCAGAAACCACGCTTCCCTCACCTGAAGAAGAAGAAAAGATTCGTGAACTAGCGAAAGACCCGTGGATACATCGAAAAATAATAAACTCCGTCGCCCCTTCAATATACGGATATGAACATGTGAAAGAGGCAATAACGTATCTCCTATTCGGCGGTGTACCCAAAACTCTCCCCGACATAACAATAAGGGGAGAAATGAACGCCCTTTTAATTGGAGACCCCGGAACAGCAAAATCTCAGCTTTTGCAGTATGTATCGCGGATTGCACCGCGAGGATTATACACTTCAGGACGTGGGACGACCGCTGCTGGCCTAACCGCAGCTGTTATACGAGAAAAAGGTGGCAGTATGAGTCTTGAAGCGGGAGCGCTAGTATTAGCCGATAAAGGCGTTGCATGCATTGACGAGATGGACAAAATGCGACCCGAAGATAGAGTTGCCATACACGAAGCCATGGAACAACACACGGTTTCAGTTGCGAAAGGCGGCATCGTCGCAACACTCAACGCAAGAACAGCCATACTTGCAGCCGCCAACCCGGCTTTAGGAAGATATGAACCACATCGAACAGTGGCTGAAAACATTTCGTTGCCTGTCACGATTCTTTCAAGATTTGATTTAATCTTCGTTTTAAGAGATGTGCCTGATAAAGAAGCAGACAGTAAAATGTCAGAGCACATCCTGGAAATCCACAAAAAAGGTCTGAGTCCTGTGGAACCATCAGTACAGTCCGAACTCATGCGAAAATACATAAGCTATTCTAAAGGAATCAAACCAACCTTAACTAATGAAGCGATAAAACGCCTTAACGATTTCTACTTGGCCATGCGTTCAGCAAGTGAAGCAGAAGGCTCACCAGTTGCAATAACCGCACGCCAACTTGAATCTTTAGTGCGCATAGCTGAAGCTAGAGCCCGCGTAGCCCTGCGAAAAGAAGTATTAGCTGAAGATGCAGAAGCAGCCATATCCATAATGAGAAGATCTCTTGAAGAAGTTGGAATAGACCTATCTTCATATAAGATAGACATAGACATTATAATGACCGGAAAGCCTAAGAGCGTAAGAGATAGATTACAAGTAATTCTTTCAACATTAATTGAAATGGAAAAAGAAACAGGTGTAGTTGAAAAAGCTGCGCTCTTGAACGAAGTGGAAACAAAACACAAGATCCTAAGAGCCGAAGCAGAGCGACTAATTGGGCAGTTACTACGCGAAGGAACAGTCTATGAACCTAGAGAAGGTTGCTTAAAAAAGACCTAAAAGATGGACAAGCAGCAGAGGAAAGCGGATACAATCACGCGCACCCATTCCCCTGCACATTTGTCGGTGTCAATCACGTAAAGGGCAATAAGTACTGGCAACGCCGAGTCAGAAGCATCATAAGCATGCTTACTATGACGCTTAGTTCCTTCCTAAGCTTGCCAGCATAATCATTCTACATAAAAAGATGTAAAGGCATATAACGCCAATGTTCAGATTTAAAATGCGACTGGTCATGAAAACAGTAACGGTGACAGCTGGCACTCGTCCGGAAATCATAAAAATGGCGCCAATCATTAGAGCTTTACAGAAAAGCAAAATCCCATCAATTTTTGTCCAATGCGGCCAACACTATGATTATAACATGTCGCAACAGTTCATCGAAGAACTTGAACTCCCACCGCCCAATTATGGCTACAAGATCAAGGCTTATTCGCAGGGAGTGCAAACTGCATACATAATAGCTCGCATGGATAAGCTGTTAATGAAAACTAGACCCACTCTTGTTTTAGTTGAAGGAGATACAAACAGCGTCTTGGCAACAGCCCTGGCAGCAGTAAAACAAGGAACTCCTGTGGGTCACGTGGAAGCTGGACTAAGAAGCTTTGACCTCCGCATGCCAGAGGAGCACAACAGACGCCTGACCGACCACATATCCTCTTTTTTGTTTGCACCTACGAGAAAAGCTGAGGATAACTTAAGAAGGGAAAATGTCTGGGGCAATATTTACGTGACAGGAAACACTGTTATAGACGCTGTGATTCAGCATTTACCTATAGCTGAAAAGAAATCGAAAATAATGGAGAAAGTACATCCTAAAAGATTCGCTTTAGTAACAGCCCACAGGGCAGAGAATGTAGATGACATTTCTGTCCTACAAAATTTCATTGAAGCATTCGCAGAAGCGCCGATACCAGTTGTTTATCCTATGCACCCACGCACAAAAAAGAGGTTACGGCAAAACAAAATTTACGCTAAAATTAAGAAATCGGAAAATATACAGATCCTACCGCCTCTCGGCTATCTGGACTTTCTGATCTTAATGAAAAGATGCGATTTGATAGTGACAGATTCTGGGGGAATACAGGAAGAGGCAACGGCTCCGTGCATTAAAAAACCCGTATTGGTCATTCGACTTTCCACCGAGAGGCCAGAAGCAGTTGAAGCGGGATTCGCGAAAGTTGTTGGCACAGAAAAACAGGTAATATTAACCGCGATGGAAACAACTTTGAAAAATCAAAAAGAACTGCCTGAGAAATCTCCTTTTGGAAATGGAGATGCTGCCGAAAAAATCGTTGAGGTAATTAGGAAAGAAATGGCTTTTTGACTCATGAGATATAAGTGGTTTTCTTATCTTCTTCTCTCTTCGTCTCTTCAACTTGAATAGCTCTCTTTTCCTCAATTTTTCGTAGCCGCGTAACCATTTTTTCCGCCTTGGAAATTTCTTCATCCAAACCTGCTAAATGTACATCAAAATTCAGTATGGATTGTAATACTTCTAAGACGCTTTTAGCAGCTAGCGGGTCTGGCAGATATCCACGAGTTTCACCTAAAAGGCAAAGGGCGCTGATCTTCTTGAAGCGAGCTAGGCCCAGTATTAAGCCAGCAGTTCCAACAATGGGACTTCCCGAAGGGCTGAGGATAGCGTTGGCTTGCAAAGCCTTATTCAAAAGTTCCTGAGTTGTGGCAGCCACTATGACTTTTGGTTTGTCTTTTGCTTCCATTCGGTAACCACCTATAGTCACGATAGCCACTACATTATGTTTCTTAGCGAAATCCAGCATACAATCTGCAATTTCATATTGCCCCTCAATTGTTTGTGCTTGGCTGTCGCCTGTGAAAAGTATGAGGTCGTTTTTTCCGCTTTTGTTTTTCCACAAGTAAAATGTTCCACGTAAAAGCCTAACGTTCCCTTTTTTACTTACAAGCACGAAATATGGGAAATGAGGCGAGTAAAGGTAAGCGAACTTTTCAGCTCCCAGTTGTTTAATTAGATAACGTATAGCGATTTTACCAACGAGCCCTAAACCGGGAAGCCCTTCAACTAATATCGGATTATCTAATTTGGTTTTCACGAGCTCTTTAATATAGGTAGTTTTCACTTCGGTAGCCCCCTCTTTAAAGCTATCCTATATTTAATGTACTTGTCGTCAGGTGAAAACTTGGCCGGATGCGGTATACGGACATTTCCACCGCAATTGGGACACATATCTCTTCTCAACGTGTATCTTGCACATTTCTCACACTTCATTAAAAGCCACACCATTATTTTTCCCTTCTAAAGACGCCTTGCCCCCCGGCTTCAACAACATTTGATATTACATTCTGAGCCACTCTTTGCAGAACATCTTCTGCGAGTTTGTAGTTTTCAGCCATAACTTCAACGCTATATTTTGGTGCAGCAACAACGTAAAAACGGAGATCTACGTCCTTAGATTTTTCACCTTTCTCAGCATTCATAAAGGCATCCTTAATAATTTTCACTCCATTAGGTTTCATACAGCGAAGTTCAATTATGCCTTTCACCCTAACCATTTTCACGTGAATTCTTTCTTCTGCAACCTCAACAAAAGCTTTGGCAAGTCCCTCTGGCACGCCAATTTTTGTTAAAGCTTCTATGCCTTCCTTAGCCACTTTTTCGAAGCCTTCATACAGTCCATATTCTTTTTCTATAATAGCTCCAGCTTTTTCATAAATCTCTTCCAAAGGTAGGCACGCTTTTTCTGCTACCCCTCGAAGTAGAGCCTCAGCTTTTCTTTCTCTTTTCCACGACATAATTTTCTCAATTCTTTCCCTCTTAGTGACTCTCCTAAGGGACAAATCTATGTGACCTTTCTCCGAGTCTACACGTAAAACTTTCAGAATGACTTTTTGCCCTTCACGAACAAAATCACGAATATTTCTAATCCAAGAAGAAGATATTTCAGAAACGTGCAATAGCCCTCTTTTATTATATTCATCTAGTTTCACATAGGCGCCATAGTCAATTACAGTCTCTACAGTTGCAATTACTAAGTCGCCGACTTCTGGCCACTCTTGTTTCCTAACAGACATCCAAGCATTCATCCTACTCAAAAACTGAGACTATTTCGCCTTTAATTACCCCTTTGCCACCAGAGGGCGTTGCAAGTTCAACGCCGCAAACATTACAATTGACTTTGTTTACAACATTGCTGAAAAGTAGCTGTTCGTTACCGCACTTGAGGCATTTAACCCGGAAGAATTTGCTTGTAGGCTTTGGAATAATTTTATCCCATTCAGACATTTTATTTACCTCCAATTATTCTATGACTAGCTTTCGTAGCCGAATGCCATCTTTGTGTCTTATATAGTTGCAAATCTTGCATTTTAATCTCAGCGTTTGTTTTTTGGTTGTTTTCGCAAATTCTCTCTGAAGAGGATACTTCTGTCCACCATAACCTTTCTTTTCTCGTTCATGGTGGCGTTCACCTTTGGCTAAAGCTCTCCTCTTTCCAGCCTTGTACAGGGTAACTATATGAATTTGATGGATTTTACAGCGTGGGCAATACGTTCGAACTTCTTTTGGAACATTCACCGTAACCACTACCAGCTTTCCATTAAGAAAACACACGTATTCTTATACTTTTTCGCTGCTCCTCGGCATATCTATTTAACTTTGGAGAGTGGCATTTAGAGCTTCGGTTAATCTGAAAAAATATTACACATAAATATCGTTTAGAGAGGGAAACCTTGAACAAAAGAGCAAACAATTTTTTGAAATGCTACAATGATTTCAGCTTATAGTATTGAACCGTTTGACATGAAAGGACGCGAGCTCCACTTTCTAACTAAATAACTTCGACAAATTCAGCTAAACCTTGTTTGACCAAAACCCTTGCGTTTTCAATAGGCAAGGATGCAACATCTTCAACTCTGAAAGGGCCGTATGTTTTCATGTCCGCCCCGATAATCGCTGGAATATCTTTTAAAAATCGCAAGACTGTATGCCTGTGTTCTTTGTCCATCTTGACTTCTGGGATATGCCCTTGGAGAAGACTGTTAGCAAACTTACGATAGGTCTCTGCAAGAGGCAAGAGACCTGCGCATATTTTTTTCTCTTCTATTGTCAAAACATCTGGCGAAAGCTCTTGACTTTCAGCTAGCTTTTTAACCAGTTTCCTATAACGAATCCGAATTAACTCGCGAAGCATGCGCTTAGCATTTCGTATCTCGCTTTCAATGAGACTTGCCTTCACAGTTCTTTTGTCAAGCATTCGGCTTTCTTCTCTCAGCCTTTTCAAATAGCCAGCAACTTTGACATAGAAGTCGGGAGGAAGCCTCCCAAGCTTGAAACTTTCAGAGTCTTGTCTCCAAGCATGGTACAAATCATCATACATTTACGATAGCACCTCTGCTCTGCCCTTACAAACAAGCAATAAAGCCGCAGCAGTAGGCAATTCAATCTCTTGATTTTTGTATGGACCGAACGTAGAGTCACCCAGTCTGAACTCCGGGGCGTCATAAGCAAAAATTTTTGCCACACCTGTCTTAAAGGCTACCGCCTCCTTGAACGGATCAAAATCATCTATGAGTGAAGCTGGAAACTCAACTTTTTTAAGCCCCGTTTTGCCATGTAATGTGCTGGGCAATCTTATCAAACGGTGTATGTCTGTAGTAACAACCGTGTCAATTTTTGCAGATTGAGAACGTGCAGTGTGCTCAGCTATCTTTTTCCAAGTTTCAACACCAATATCTCTGAAACCGCTCCAGTTTCCCGCGTCTAGGCAGCGTTTCAAAATTGCTTCCTTGTTTTGCAATATGATAGCGAAGTTTCTTCGGATTCCGATTTTTCTTAAATCTTCTTCTTTAGCGTCGAGGATAAAGTCTCGCATTCCAAGTTTCAATCGTTTACCCCAACCCAAGTCTTCAAGGTTGGGACCTTGACGGGCTCGCCTTTCTTTCTTGGTGAAATCATCGAATCGGTCTAAACCCAAACCGGAAACATAGTCAACAATTTCCTTTCGTGCAATAGCATCCAGTGTTTTGATAACTTCGTTTTCGATTTGAACATGATACCCTCGATGCCCGGAAAAAAACACAGATATGTCACTATCAGAAAAACCAAAATCTTGTCTTAAAATGTCTAAAAGCTTAATGGTTTCTTCTTTAGCGGAATTCAAGCAAAGGTCGCAAGGCCAAGTCTTCACGTCAAACTTCTGACCGCCGCACATTGGACACCTTTCTGGAATAACGCCCTTACCGTTGAAATTACAGCTACTGCAAGTCCATTCATCATGAATCTTGTTGCACTGCGTAGGAATGTGATCGGCGTCAATGTCGAAAATTAAGTCAGCGCCTGACCAGCCTTTTTTATCCATGTCTAACCCCGGATTTTCGTAATAGGCACAAGAATAGTAAACATCGGAAGGAACAATTTCTTTGAGAAATGACCCAAGGTCATCGACGTTTGCAAAGCTTTTATGGCGCACCATAATTTTCTCCCTGAAAAGGAAAAAAGCGAACTCCCTCTGTTCAATTGAAAAGGGAGGAGGAATTTTTGTGAAAGATTGGTTGTAAAACTCGGAGAATTTCTCGCAAACGAAACCTATGGAAGACAAACACACTCCTCCCTTTGTACTTTATAGACGGCTTCGGTTACTTCAATTTAACGATTCAAGTTCCTTAGAAACACGAATATCTTTCAAATATTCAGTATTTTCTTGATACGATTCTTTGATCCAAAGAAATCATTGAAAAACTGCGAAAGAATGCAGCAAGATATGACAATAAACCAAAAGACTGAGACCTTTGTGGTTCGTCCGTTTTTTGTCACTAAAGTGTAGCCGAAAAACGATAGATACTAGAGTTAAAAGTGGAGTAGGATAGAGCCGAGAAGTGCGCAAAGCATGAATAAGGCGTTAGCTTCGTTAGTTATGAATTCAATTCTTACGCCGACCGGAAAAGGCGCCCCCAAATAAGCAGTGAAAACATGAATAGCTGCCAGAACAGTAGCTAGCTGCTACTTTTTTTATAGCAGAGTATTTACGAACTGTTCAAGCGGTTTTTAACTGCCTACATTTATTCCTTTGTCTCTTTTTTATAGTAGGCTAACGGATGGCGAATTCTCTGGCACAGTTCGTCAGAATTTGTGCAAACTCCATGAGTTCGCAAGGTGTCACATCTTGGTGGAGCGTAACGTGTTCTTGAGCCTCTTTCGCCTGCGATGTGCTCAACTTGGTAACGGGTCATCCTTTCGTTGTAGTCTGAAAAGTTTTTGAACAGTTCGTTCACGTTTTCAGGCGTCATGCCGATATTTATGAGAAACGAGGTCAGTGTGAACCTGCCCACATGTGATAGAGGACGCCCAGACGATGCTGTCTCATAAAGGGCTTTAACACATGGCGGAAATGCGCTTTGAACTATGACCTTTGGGAAAGCTTCAATCTTAACTGTGCCTATCTTTTCAATATATAGTTGCTTTATTTTTTCCGCCATTTCCAATATTTCCTGAGGAAACTTCGTCGGTTCTTTTACTTTCAGCCTTGTTTCAAAATATTTGCGAGCTTCTTCGCTTAGCAGTCGTGCCGTTTCAGTCTTTGTGACGTAAACTTTTCCGCCATCTAGGAGGCGGTTCACAAGTTTCCACTTTTTCTCCCGCAGGTGTGCCGTGTTTCTAAGATAATCTGCAAAATCAAGTGCAAATTCGCAGGGTACTGCAGTGTCATTGTTTATTACTAGTCTCCACCCGAAATTCGACGCGATCGCCAAAATTCTTTCGTTAGGTTCAAGTTGAATGTCACCGAAGATTTGTTTTGCCTCCGCTAAGGCATATCGACTTTTAATGAAGGAAATTTCAGTAGCTACCGTTAACATGATTGCTGCTGGAAAGGACAGGATTTCTATCTCCGTGTTGCGCAATTTTCTGTTGACTATGGCGTACAAGATTGCTTCTTCAACTCTTTCTTCAGCACGTTCAAGAACCTTGACAAATTCTGGATTCGTTAAATCTTCAATTTTCAAATCTAGCTTTTTCACGTATTCTGTGGTTTCTTTGAGAAAAGGGTATCTTGCCAAGTCATTTTTGGTAAATTTGACCGCTGCCATTTGCATACTCATTTTCACGTTATTCTGTTTCGATTCTCGGCGCCAAGTAAAAAGTCAATTTTCCCTCTTTTGTCTGCTGAAAATCAAGCTTGATGGGCATGTCCGATGAAAATTCAAGAGTCGCTATGTCTGATGTTGCGGATGCCGCCTTTATTATTTCTGTCAGATAGCTTAGGCTGAAGGTTGCTTTTGACAGCTCTCTGGTTTCCAAGTCTAGTAAAGTGTCGCTTCCCTTTTGAAGGGTTATGGTTGCGCCCATGAGGTCGCCCGCCGCGTTTAAGACTAGTCTTTCGTTATCCGCTTCTATTCGAACATGGTCGCTCACGAGCTGCGCGTCTTCGATGGCCTGGCTTAGTCCATATGTTGTTGCTTTAGCCTTTACGTTAAAGGTGATTTTTGGCGTTGGAACTTCTTCTTCTGACGCTTCAAGCGTAGGCATAGTAAAGTTCCTAAAGTATTTCCCAGCTATTTTTACTTGCAGACGCCCAGTTTTCTCGTCAAGAGAAAGTTCTACAGCTTCATCCTTTCCTACTCTTTTGAGCAGCCTTAATAATTCACTTATGTTAATACACATTTTTGTGGGTTCTGTGGATAGATATTCTTCAAAAACTGTTTTTGGCCACTCAAAGTCGATCATAGCAACACGTGAGGGATCCATCGCTCGAAGTTTTAACCCTTCAGGGTCTATTTTGAAAGTGGCTTCGTCCACGAGAATGGAGATAGCCGTAGCCATATCCCTTAAGAGTTTGGCGTCAGCTACTTTGAGTCTGAACATCATATTCCTCTTTTTAATGGATTATGTTTAGTTGTTATAAAAGATTTGCACACTTAAGCATAGTGCTCTCTTCGAGAATTTTCCAAAATTACATCTGGCATGCAAGTAAAGAGAAGAAGAAACGGAGCTAGCTGTACTCTCTGAATGTGTAGTTACATTTTGTGCAGCGTAGGAACTGGGTTGAAGATTCATCAGCCCCTCTGGTTTGCACTTGCCAAACATAAGCAAGATTATTTCCACATTTTGGGCATTCAATCCTAACAGTCGGCAGTATCCGCAGTTTTTGTTCTTCTTTGCCGATTACTGCCACAAGTTGCTGTGGGTTATGTTGTATAACTTTGGCAACTTTCGGTTCTACTTTCTTTCTTGATTCCCGCTTTCTATAGCCGCATTTGGGGCAGGCAAGCACAAGCGTCGCTCCTCTTCCGGCTTTGCCTTTCTTTGGCTCGAGACGAGAGCCACATTTTGGACAAAATTCCATAGTTCGATACTCCGTCATCCGTTTGTTTTCCCTTGACGTGGTCCCTTTTAAACTTTTTCTTATTTCAATAAATATTCAAACTATATGGCGCTGATTCCAGAGGCAATAAGGTGCGCTACGCGCAAGGCTTCGGGAATGTTACTTCGAGTAGAAGTCAGCTTTAAGATTTTTTTTGCGTCGTCTTCAAAGATTCCGGAAATTTGCATGCAGACTCTCTCGTTTTCGCTTCTAGTGGGCACTTCAAATATTTGTCCAGCGTTAAGGAGGGCCTTCCATCGTTCTTCGGTTCTGGGCAGATTCTTCAGAGCATCATGGATCTCTCCAAAATTTGGTTTTTCACGTACAACGGCAATTACGGGAAGCTTCGTCTCTAAGTTGAGTTTTTTAATGTCAACGACATTGAAGCCAGCGATGGTTATTCCATTAAGCATTATTATCCTCAACTGCTTATAATGCGGCGAGTGAATTATCATGGAAGCTATTTTTTCTGTGGCGTCAAACCCATCTACCTCCACCTTCGTGTGCATTACTCCGTCAAGCCAGTAGCCACCACGGAAAACGACGCCAACAACGGGCACTAGATCTTTCATGTGGGGAATGAATATGCCGTCGTCTATACCTAATACGCGAATTTCGGGTTTAATCGTGCCAAGTTTTTTATGGCTCAAGACAATTCCCCAATTGTGCCGCAAAAATATGAGTAGAGATATTTTATAAGGTTAACGAAGAATAAATGCAAAAAAGGAGAGATTGCTTTTTGCGAAGGCATGAGAAAGTATTCTGCTCAACAAAAGTCTATTGTAAATTGTCAGAGGTCTTGATGGATCATAAACTTGCATCTTTAGGGGATGCATACATAAACTTCGTTTATTCATTGGCTATATCAAAAAGAAAAGGTGAACCTTCAGGTGCAAAGGTAAAGGGAAGCGCACTTTCAGAAGCACTCAGAAGAGCAGGGTTAAGAGCATATTTGCCGTCAAGAATGGATCGTCATTCACTCGCGGATGCTGCGGAAGCACTATTAGTTTATGCTTGGCTTTATGATTACGTCACCTTGAATGATTGCGTTGCAGTATTAGAGAAAGCTAGCGATGTGGTTGATGGCCTCAATCAACTGCTCACGAAAATAAAGAATGAAACTAAACTTTCTTAAGGGCTTTATTAAGTTCTTTGCTGAACTCTTCGTTCATTTCACGGGCTTTTTCCGCAGCTTCCCTTAGGGCATCTTCAGGTTTCACCTGGCCCTTTATACGGACATAAAGTATGGGGTTGGAGGCCAAGGGATGAGGCACGTCATAGCCAGCCAAATCTACATCCTCGTCTTCCAGTAGCCTTTTTTGCAAGAGGTTACAGAGACTGTGCCCTGCTCCTTCAATCTCTATTTTAAACTCATTTTCAGTTTTTTTCAACACTTTTACTTTCATTTACCAACACTCCCTTCCATTTCACAGCATCCCTTTTCCATAATCAAACGCAATCTTACGCTCTTCGATTTTCCCGCAACTTTCACATCGCATGCCATTCCGCTTTGGCTCAAGCGAATGCCCGCACTGCGAACAAAAGGCATAAACCACGCCCAAGTTCTTGTCGTCCGTAGAAAGGTGGTAAATTTGGTTCTTCTCGCTTATCACCTCGGCCCTTAAAATATCGCCAATTTTACACACGTCATTCATAGATTCGACGTATCTCTGCTGTACATCAGAAATATGTAGAATGCCCGTGAAAACGCCTGAAAGTTTCTTCTGGCCTATTTTGAAAATTCTCACCGTGGCATTTTCAGCTTGAGTACTTGAAACTTGCCCCAGTACTACAGTTGAAACTTTGGGGACGCTTACCCCACGAACCAGCGGATAAACCGAAACCCGCTTATTCAAGAAATCAACTAAAGCGCGGCCGACAACTTTGGAATAGATTATCCCATCTTTAACATATGTTCTAGAGTCAGGAATAAACTCTTCAATAACCCCTAAACGCTCTCCGGGCAACACCAAGTGACCGCTTTTCTGCTCTGAGGATTGCAAGCCCATTTAAATTCCCTTTCAGTATAGCTGTGTTGAGCTACGTTTCCACAACATTAAGTAGGCATATCTCTACATTCCTACGCCCCTCAATAAACCTTTTGATTAGCTGGTCTGATTCCTAGGCCATAAGAGCACCATTTTTTGCCCGTCTTTGCTCATGCTTGGAAGCCATCTCTTGCCTTCTCAAAACGTCTCTTTTCCCTTTATTACGTATAAATCAACAACAAACTCATGCTTTCGTTTTGTATGAAACTTGAACATGCGCGGAATTGTCATAATCATAGCGTAAACTGCCTTAATAGTTCCACCATGTTTTTCAACAAAATTCTTGACAAAAGGAGACGGCGGAACTGATATAACACTTGATTCCCTTGACTTTAACCGCTTAAGTAACTGCTTGTTTCTGCAAGGGTTTTTATGAAGGGAATATATTGCCGCGCCCGATTTTAAGGCTTGTTCCAAAAACTTACGATCTGCTTTGTGCTTTTGCACGCCGAAGGGGGGATTCTGCAGGACAGTGTCGAATCTTCCATGAATTGCATCTATGTCTGTAACAATCCATTGTACGCTTTTTTTTAGTCCAGTCTTCACTGAATTCTTAAGTGCAACTCTCACTGCTGTTTTGTCAATGTCGACGCCTACTACTTGTTTCGCCCGTAGGAAAGATGCTGCCAAAGCAAGCCTCCCAGTGCCACAACCTAAATCTAAAACTGTCTTATCAATAATGTCATCATACGTGTAGGCTGCAATATAGAGCACTGTTGCCCCGACATTGGCTGAAACGGTGTATTGTTCAAGGCTTGGTCTGGGCGAAGGGTGTGGCTCAACTTGGGAAAGAAACATTTCCAAGTCTAGTTTTCGAACAAGCCTTTTCTGCATAAATCTTCCCATTTCATAAAACCAAGGACTACAAGTGCCTCGTTCACTGTTAGCACTGGCCTCTGGAACTTTGAAGCGTCATTGAGAGATATTCGTGGACAGGCAGTGTTCACGTATGCGTCCACAGTCGGGAACTCCATTAACACCTCTGGGGTTACTTCTCTAACAGCGAAAAGATAGACTATTTTCCCATTTTCTTCAAGTTTTTCTTTTATGCTTAAAGCCTCATCGAATTTTGTCTGCCCAGATTTTAGCCCAAGGAAGACCGCAAAGGTTTTGGCTTTTCTGGTTTCTTCTATGCTTGCCCACCTTTGTTTAAGAATTTTCTGAACCTCTTCATTAACAGAATAGGCTCTCTTTTCGTATGGATCGGCGACTATTGTTGGCTTTGATGTTGCCAGAGCTATACCTAAGGCGTGAAAACGGCCGCCGCCAACAAAAAGGAATGCTTCTACATCACCGGCTATTGACTTGACATTGCTGTAGTCGCAGCCAATTATTTGTCCAGGATAATTCATTCGACCTGCATCCCCAATGAGCACCGTTTTTCCAGCGCGAAGCAAGAGTTCTCTGACGCCATCTAGAGCTTGCACATGCTGGACTGTTGTCGCCAATCCAATTCTGCTCCACTTTTCTAGCAGAGGCAAAGCCCTCTCAACAGCACCTTCGACAGTTATTGTTGCTCTGGCTTCCACGTAAATTGTGGGTACATGCTCATGCTTCATCAGTCTTGCGTGGCCATAATGAATTATCAGATCTGCCCCTAAGCTTTCAGCTTCATCTATTGCCAAGTCGCAGGCGCCGTAACATGGGTCTGCGGAAACTACAGGCAAAGCACCAGCTTTTTCAACGATTTTCGCTAATCGAGGACCTTCGGGTTTCAAGCCTTCTGGAAGTTGAATTAAAATGAGTCTTGCTCTCAGCTTGACTATTTCCTGTTTTATTCTTTCCTCTTCAAAATCGAATTTTTTCATGCGTATTCGCCCAAAACAATAGGTGAGGAAAACATGTTGGAAACAAGAGAGCTGAAGGTTTTGATTATTCTTCTCTCTCATTCCATTGTGGCGTCCATTCCCAGTCTTGTTTTGGTTTTCGATTCGGGCGCCCCATTGCTCTTTCGCGCTGTTCAGCAAGCCGTTCAAGGATTATTTTTTGTTCTATGCTTGCAACGAGATTTTTGGTGGCAACTACTGCATCATTATTCACGGATATGCTATCGATTCCTGCTCTGACGAGGAACTCTGCAAAGTCAGGCAGGTTTGATGGTCCTTCTCCGCATATCGATACTGTACATCCGTTTTCGTGGGCTACTTTAATCAAATGAGCTATGATTCTTTTTACGGCTGGATCCCTTTCGTCGAAGTATCCCATTTGGCCTAGGCGCTCGGAGTCCCTGTCAATCATTAGTATGCCTTGTGTCATGTCGTTGGAACCTATGGAATAGCCATCAACGAGTTTTGAGAATTCATCTGCTAGTATAGCTATTGATGGTGTTTCAGCCATGAACCAGACTTTGAAGTCCTTTGACCTCTCCAAGCCTTCTTCCTGCATGATCTCCAAGCATCTTTTGGCTTCCCAAACGGTGCGCACAACTGGAAGCATTATCCAGACGTTTTTTAGCCCCCATTCTTCACGGCACTTCTTGACAGCTTGACATTCAAGCCTGAAGGCTTTTTGGTACCATTGGCTTATGTATCGGCTGCATCCTCTCCATCCAAGCATCGGGTTCGCTTCGGCAATTTCATATTTTTCACCGCCTTTTAACTCTCTATATTCGTTGGTTTTGAAATCGCTGAAACGAACAACAACGGGGCGCGGCTGTATCGCCCTCGCTACAGTTGCCATCCCATCGGCAAGTTTGTCTACGAATTTTTGGCTCTGCCCCGTTTCTACAAGGTAAAGGGGATGTTCACCTATATAACTGGCCAAAATGAATTCTATGCGCATCAGTCCTATGCCTTCAAATGGTAAGTTTTTGTACTCTTCAATTTTTTCAGGAACACCCAGATTCATGTAAATTTTTGTCGCGGTAACAGGCACAGGCTGGAGGGCGCTTCCGAGAACAGCAGTCGTGGAGACAGCAGCTCCAGAGGAAGATGGCAATTGCTCTGTTAGCGTCGGCAGAATACCTTCATAGACGACGCCGCTCCTTGCATCAACGGTGTACTCTTTACCTGAAACCAGTAGTGTCGTCGCTTTTTCTGTTCCAACAATACAGGGGATTCCTAGTTCACGACTTACAATGGCTGCGTGGCATGTAACTCCACCCTTATCAGTGACTATAGCACTTGCAAGTTTCATGAATGGTACATAGTCAGGGTTTGTCATATCTGTAACTAGGATGTCACCCTTTTGCATGACATTAGCAGCCTCAGTTGGATTTGAAACCACCCTCGCCTTGCCTGCACCCAGGCTCCTCTTGCCAGCGGCGATTCCTTTTACGGCCACTTTTAAAGTTTCAGTAGACTTTGTATATTCGGTTTCCACTTTTACTGGCGATTTTGCAAGTTCTGCACTCCAAACGGTTTCTGGCCTTGATTGGACGATGAATATGTTTTCTGGAAATGCTAAGTCTGCGTCAATTGCCCATTCGATATCCTGAGCCTTTCCATAGTGCTTTTCAATGTTTCTGGCCAGTTCTGCAAGCCTGAGAATTTCTTCATCGTTTAGGCACGGTTGCTCTTGTTTTTCTCTAGAAACCTCCAAGTGGACAGTTTTGCCAGTGTTTGAATCGCGAACGTACTGCATTGTTTTTTTAGCTACGCGTCTTTCAATTATGTCCATGGTTCGTTTATCAACGATGAAATCGTCCGGAGTAACGGCTCCGGAGACGACTGCCTCGCCTAAACCGTAATTGCCCTCAATAACTATCTGGTTAGAATCCCCTGTTACAGGATTAATCGTAAATATAACGCCTGCAGCTCTAGAATTCACCATTTTTTGGATCCCAACGCTGATGAAAACTTTCTCGTGGGCGAAACCCTTCTCAGTACGGTAAAAGATCGCCCGCGGAGTGAAGAGACTTGACCAACACTTCACAGTTGCTTCAAGAACTTCGTTGATGCCTTTAACGTTCAAGTATGTCTCTTGTTGCCCTGCAAAAGATGCGTCGGGTAAGTCTTCCGCCGTTGCACTCGACCGCACAGCAACAAAGACAGCGTCCATATTCAATCGTTTACACATTGCCCCATACGCCGATCTTATTGCGTTTTCAATTTCTTTCGGCGTAGGCGTTGATTCTATGAGTTGCCTTATCTTCTTTGAAGCTATTTCATATTGCGCTGGGTCATTGGGGTTAGTTACAGTTTCTGCTATAATTTCGTAAATTTTAGCAGAAATTCCTGTTGCCTCAATGAACTGCTTGTAAGCATAAGCAGTTATGGCAAAACCTGGTGGAACAGGTATACAAGCATGGGTCATTTCACCCAAGTTTGCATTTTTACCCCCAACAGAGGGAATGTCAGTTTTTCTGAGATTTTCAAACCAAATTACAAGCTCGTGACTCATTTCACTCAATCCGTCCTCACCTCTTCAGATTCAACTTTTTCAATTACTATTCTACAAAGAACAGGAAGCTTGGCGCTTCCACGCTTTAGAGATTCTCTGGCGATTTCAACGCCATTCGTGTTTACCTTAACGGTTATAATTGGTTGGTTGGGTTCCACACGTGCCGCTGTTCCAATTGGCTTTCCGAAAGACCTTCGCATACCATCTTGAAGGCGGTCTGCATGCGCACCAAAAATCATCTTGTTTTCTCTTAGGATAATATGTGGGTATGGGTGAACTTGCAAAAGATAGTTGTTAACGAGCTTATCCATTAAGAGGCGGTTTGTAGCCACACGTGCCGCTTCTAAGGCGTTGTGGCGAATCTGAGCTCTTTCCAAAGCTATAAGCTTCGCTTCATATTCAAATGTTGATCTAGTATCGCCCATAGAAAACTTGGTTATTTTTGGTGGCGGAAAGCCCTTAACAAACTCTTTGCGTGTATAGGGCTGACCTTTGACAACCCTGTAATTGCGTGCGCGCATTGGATATCCCTTTTAGCATACCATAACTGTCATATTTAAATGATTTGTAACCATGAATTCAGGATAAGGGGGTGAAGAACGGAATCAGCCCCAAAAAAAAGACCAAAATTGTTTAGGACTGTGGCCTTCTGTTCTTAAACCATCTTTTGGCAAGTTCATCGGAGTTCGAGAATACCTTCTTCAAGATTGGCATGTACATTTGAATTTCTTCATCAGTCAAGTATTGGAATTGATATTCTCCCATGTATGGTGCTGGTTCGCCTTGCCTAGTTACAAATTCTATGTGCATGAATGGATCTCCACGTTTAATTGTGATGGGGTGACGGTCGTTACTCAAGTTTACAAGTTCTAAGGCAAGTCTTCCTACGAAACCGCTATGGACCTTCGCTGCGTTCAAAAATGATAACCCCAGTCTTCCGTACTTGCTTTTGGCTGTCAAGTGCGCCACGTAGTTTGGCGGTATGAAAACCACCTCGTAGGATATTAGATTTTTATGTTCCAGATAATGTAATGTTGTTTCTTCTTTAACGGTCAAAATGTAACCGTCTCCATCCAGCAAATTATAGTCATACGGATATATGCACTTGTAATTCTCAATAAGCTCCTTCAGCTTATCTCTACCTAAGATGCACATTAATTAAACCTCTAACGCTTTTCTTAGCAATACTGAAGCTCTCTTGTTATATATTTTTTGACACAATCCTTTAATTGGGCGTGGAAGGGCAAGACTTTCTATTTGGAGCCAAATATGCATTAAACGCAAAAGTTCCAAGAAAGACCTACGCCATTTATTGCATAGCATGCAAAAATACACATTCACTTCGGCATTTGAAGCCTAACGGAGACGTTTTGCATTAAAAAGCATTAATGTCTCAAAGAACCGTAAAGCCTGTTCTGCAGCAACACGTGTTTTGAAGCCCTGTTCCTTAAATCTCAACAAAGTCTCATTAATGTCAGCCAGTGTAGATTGCATCAAAAAGATTTGTCCCTCTTGTTTCAAATGCTCAGCCGCTTCGGAGATGAAACGATCTATGACCTTCCTGCCAGTGGTTCCGCCAGTCCATGCCCGCTCAAGCCAAGAACCTTTCTCTCCATCTTCTGTAGGTAAGTAAGGGGCGTTAAAAAGAATTAAATCAAATTTCTCTTCAACTCTTAGCGGTGCAAACAGATCCCCTTGCGCAAAGAACATTTTGTCTTCAACATGATTAAGTTTTGCATTTTCTTTTGTACAGCGGATTGAATATGGGTTTATGTCAACAGCAACGACTCGGCTAGCTTTTTCTGCTGCAAGTATGCCCAGTATGCCACATCCGGTACCCATGTCAAGGACGATGTCGCCCCTTTTTACAGTTAGATTTTCAGCGAAGAGGAATGAGTCTTCAGCAGGTTCATAAACGTTCTCCCAGACGTGAAACACGTAATCTGCAAAAAACACCTTTTTAGCCGAAGAGGACATTTGCCAGCGCTCCGAAGTCTTCAGGAGCTAGTTCCCTTACCCGTTTATCTCTAAATGGAAGATGCGTCGTCAGCATGCACGGGTTTTTCATTGCTGTAGCAAGTTTTCCTTTCGTGTACGGAATTACGGCGTTTTTGACTTTTCTATTGCGCTGAGTGAAGAGTGATTGTAACATTTGCCTGAACAACATTTCATTTTTCAATCTGAACGGCGCTTGTTTCCGTGGTTTCAAACGTACGATTGCTGAATTTACTTTGGGCTGTGGATAGAACATTGGTTTAGGTACAGTGTCTAAAACTTCAGCCTCTGCATTATAATATGTTAAAACTGTCAACCAACCATAACCGCCATTGCCAATGGGAGCAACAAGTCTTCTTGCAAATTCTTTCTGGAAAATTAGAACCGCGCAGTCAAATCTTTGGTCCAGAAGCCACAAAAGCAGATGGGAAGAGATATGGTATGGCGGAATTGATATAACCTTATTGAATTCTGGAATTGGTACCTTCAGCACATTGCCCTTGATTATTTGAACATTAAGCACATCTTTAAGCTGTTCACATAAAGCTTTTACAAGCTGCGCATCGGATTCAACTGCGAGAACGCTTTTGCAACTATTCGCCAAGAACCGAGTTAAAAAACCGAAACCTGCGCCGATATCCAGTACCACATCTTCTTGAGTTAGTGACGCATAGTCGCTCAAGCTCTGGAAGATTGAAGGCTCAATCAAGAAGTTCTGTCCTAAAAGTTTATTCGGAAAAATTCGATGCCTCCGAAGAAGAAACTTCGTTGTTTCTAGAAGGCTCATATTACCCGTTAACATATCTAATTACACTACTGAGCTCTCGTAAACAACCTATACTTGCTTTCGCCAGCAAGCTCCTCCATAACTCTCTTAGTAATCAATTTAACCGGGTTAGGTAACTCGGTGCGTTTCTGTAAATCATCAAAGTTTTCAAAGGGTCGTCTATCCCGCTCATTTATGACCTGCCACATATACTTCTTTCCTATGCCGGGAATGAGTTCTAAGGCATGCATGCGCGGCGTTACAGCTCTTGAAGTGTTAAAGAAGTTTATGAACCAGTTTTCACGATTTAAGACTATTCTGCTGATCACTGACGGAAGTTCCATCTTCGCTGCAGCAGTCAACTGGTCGTAGCCTATTCGGCCAATTATATATGTTATTTCTTCACGCGCCTCTTTTCCGACATAAACACGGTCATTAGGCTTAAGAGTTACACCCTCCTTAACCAGCGCCTCCAAAAGGGTGAAAAATTCCTCCCCCACAAGCTGAATCAAAGCTCCAGCTCGGTAGCCCGCCCTCCCACTAGGGCGGATTCCCGTGCGGCCATGCGGCAAGAAATCCAACACGTAAGCGTACTCCTCGTATCGCTTCTCCATAACCTTCCCCCATATTTTATCCTTTTACTGCTTAAAAATTCCAGCCAAATTTTTTTATGCGTGCTTTCGACTCTCGTTCAAAAGTTGAACTATGGCTTCCAATTTTGAAGTTTCAACAATTTTGCGGCCGCCGGCCAAGAAAACCTTTAATTCTTCAACTGTTTCTGGCATGCAATTAACTATTTGAACCGCCTCGTCCTCTTCTAAACCAAAACCTACCACAAGCTTTTCTAAAAGCTTCTCAGCGGTTTCGGAATCCACTTTGGAAAACTTCGCGGCGTAGTCCAACGTACGACGTTGAAACTGGTCTAAATTTTCTTCACCCATCGACTCCAATAACTTTTTAACTTGCGGTAAGGCAAGTCTCTTTTCTGCTAGCTCTTTTTTTTCCATCTTAACTACCCTTATATGGTATTAGATGTTCAGACCTAACAACAATTTCCTTGACAGCTTCTCCTTGTGTAACGCTCACAACATAGCTTCGCCCACGTTTATCTATGATTGTGCCGATCTTGCCATGGTAACGCCTGTGAGGCATCCCTTTTTGCACACTTGAGTCTATCTTGATCACTACTTGAGCACTGGCTGGATATTCATAAAGCAATTTGCTTATTTTATATTTGCCTCTTTCTCTGGGCTTCCTCTTTAAAAGTTGGCGTGTTCCTGCGCGATATCCCTTTGACTTCTTCATTTTTTACCCCACTAATCTTTCATAATTACGTTTAAAACATCAAGTTTTATAGGCTTCGCTTCGTTGTTGAAAAGTTCTGAAACGTTTGGTGTTGTTCTTCCTCCATCTCCGGTCACCAATTCCTTAACGTAAAGACCCCCTTGACACCGTATTTTCATTTCAACCGTCTTAGTTGACAACTTCTTTGCTTTAACCTCATATATGTACTTTTCCCGTGTTAAATCAGCACGCCTATGCAAAACGCGTAGGGGTGTTCTTTGCTTGATTATGACATTTGTCAGCTTCTCTTCCAAAAGACTAACCTCTCCATTAGTGATTTTGTTTTTGAACTCGATAATCACACGATACTCCTTTTGTACGGCTTCTGCCCTTTTTAATTTCTTGACATCCTCTTTACTGGCGCACCTTAGACCTGAAACCTCAACCTTCCCCTTTGCACACTCATTAATGCCTTCCTCTATCTTCTTTAGGTCAAGCAATCTTCTTCTTGGTTTTGATATTTCAATTACGAATGGCCGGCCTTTGCCTAACATTCGAGCATCAATGTCTTCTCTTCCAGACGCGTGAAATGCCGTCTTCTCGCCTTTTGTCACATCTAAAAATGGCTTTGCAATCATCTCCTCTACCGATTCTGGATACATTTTTCCAGTCCAATTACATTTTTCGCAACCTTTTCCGCGACAACTAAAACAGAACCATTTTGACTGGGGTATGCCCCTAATTAGTTTCTTATATCGCCCAGCAAAAAAAAGCGGGTTTACTTGGACTTTAATCTCCCCAGCGAATGGATTAACCAGCATAACGATCTCAGGTTTCCTGTACTCAACAGTCTTGCCAATAAATTCGGCGACCTTTTTACCCAGTATTCTTCCAAACTCATTCCTTATGTTCTCGCTATAGTTTACGCCAAACTCAGCCTTAAACTCGTCTTCACGCTCTTCAACCACGACCGGAAGTTCCGTACCCACCAAAAAGGTGCTATACTCGTAACCCTCAACTTTTCGAAGAGTTTTCTCAACCAAGTCTTCAATAGATTGAAACTTGCCGTCACACAAAAAGCATGTTTTGGGTAAACCTCGGCTTGGAAGGCGCTTCCCCATCTTATGCAATATTCCTTCTGCTATTTTGGAAAACCCATTTATTGCAAGAATCTTAAGATTTTTCACGCCTTCTTTCTTTCTCAAAAGGACGAGCAAATTAGCTTCCAGTGTCAAACTCGTTTTTATTACTTTTCCCCTTTCATCGTTTTCCATTCCATGGCCAAGAAACGCGAACTGTCTTCCTAGGCAGTGGTCACATAAAGGGTATTTTTCAAGCATTTTCAAGGCATTTTCCAAAACATTCATGAACAGTCCTTCTAGATCTCATCTGCTCTACTTGAACTCTAATGGCATCTCTTTTCCAAAGAAAGGTAATTTCTTCTTTCTACGTAGCATCTTCAGCATACGGCGCATCATTAAGTATTGTTTTAGAAGCTCCTTAACCTCTTTTTCGCCGGTTCCTGAGCCTCGTGCTATGCGCCTTATTCGCGAAGAATTGAAAATTTTCGGGTTGTCCCTTTCTTCTGGCGTCATAGATTGAATCATAATCCGCCACTTTTCCAAACGATCTTCAGCAGTGTTCAACATATCCTCTGGTATTTTGTAGGACATCCCAGGCAGCATCTTCAAAAGTTTCCTGAAAGGCCCCATTCCTTTAACGGCTTCAAACTGCTCATACATGTCTGTCAGAGTGAACCTACCGCTAAGTATCGCGCGCGCCTTCTTTTCAGGAACTTTGATTTCAGCCTCGCGTACTTTTTCTAGAAGAGTTTCTAGATCGCCCATTCCAAGAAGGCGACCGACGAAGCGTGATGGAATGAACGGTTCTATGTCTTCAATTTTTTCGCCAGTACTAATAAACTTTATTGATGCACCCGTCGCTGCGACTGCAGAAAGAGCGCCTCCACCCCTAGCGGATCCGTCTAGTTTTGTTACCAGAATCGAACCTATAGGTGTAGCTTCATTGAAGGCTTTGGCCTGAACTAACGCTTGTTGCCCGATGGTTCCGTCAATCACCATCATGACTTCATCGGGCTTGATGTTTTTCTCAAGGGTCTTCATCTCTTTAATAAGCTCTTGCTCTTCCTTGTGACGCCCAGCAGTGTCGACGATTATTATGTCTTTGTCGTCGAACTGTTTTAAGCCTTCAAGAACCACCTTAATCGGATCCTTAGCTTTTACGTCGCCATACATTGGCACGTTTATTCTGTTTGCCAATTGTTGAAGTTGTGCATAGGCACCAGGTCGATAGGTGTCTGCACAGATTAAGGCTGTTTTCAACCCTCTCTTTTGAAAATATCGTGCAAGTTTAGCCGCGGCTGTTGTTTTTCCAGAGCCCTGAATGCCGACAAGCATAATTGTTTTCTTCTTGCCCGGCTCAATCTTTACCGGAAAGGTTTTTTCGCCAACAAAACGTGTTAACTCTTCGTAAACAACTTTTATCACGTGCTCGCGTCGGGAAATGCCTGGAGGCACATTCTCCTTTAAGGCCCTTTCCTCAATTAGCTTGGATATGTCAAGGACAAGTTGAACATTAACGTCTGCTTGAAGTAGGGCCCTCTGTATATCGCGCACGAGCTCCTTAACTGTGGCCTCGTCCACAACAGAGGCTCTGAAGATCTTTTTTAAAGCGTCGTAAAGTGAGGAACCTAAGCGTTCTAAAGCCATGTTTTATCCAGATTTACAATCTTTTATTCCATTTAAATATGTTCCAGTCTTTAAGCTTAATCCCACAACATTTTAGCACCCAGCAGTCAGCGCGCGCGCTAGAACTTGAGTACATTCCTAAAGGGAATTCTGGAGATTCGCCTTCCACGCCAAAGCGTACATAAAATTCAGTAGGATAGATGGTGACGCTTCAACCTTAGATGTGCGCACGCTTCAAAAACTCGATATGGACCGATGGAGACATTTACAATCGTAGCAAAGGCGAGAAAAGCAAGCCGACAGACAAGATTGTAAAGAGCAGTTCAGTTTAAGTGCACAAGTTATTTTACCCTAACAATTTTGATTCTGCCCATTATGCGCCAGTATTCTATTTCAACGCCAGCAGCTACCTTCGCTTTTATATCCTCTTCCGTCGGAAAAGGAGCATCCAAGTACTCGTATGTTTCCAAGTCCATTATTTGAACGCCAGAGGGGTTCACAGCGAATATCTGACCTGCCCTTTTATCGATTATCGGCACCTCAGCAGTAAGGTCCACGGGCTTGACAAAGCTTCTTTTGACGCCATCGAAAATGCCTATGGCCACTATTCTTGCTTTAGCAGAACCGTGTTTTCCAGGCTTTGATTTTGTTAGATCAACGATGCGGCAAGGTTCATTGTCAATAATCATGTAGCCGCCGACACGTAAACTTCCAACATCAACTGGTTTGCTCATACACGCACCAGCTTGTTCAACCTTTACAAAAGCAATTTTAAACAACATCCATATATAGATTAAGGTACCGCTAATAGTTGAACGGTGGAAAAGGTGTTCAAAAGCGTTGGCATAGTCGCCAGATTCGACAAGAAAAAAGCCCTAAAACTTGCAGAAAACATAACTAAATATCTGAGCGAGAAAGGGTTAGAAGTATACTTAGAAGACACGTTAACGAACAAAGTAAAAACCACAGAAAAAACGATTCCGCTAGAGAATATGAGAACCGACTTTATAATAACCATCGGCGGAGACGGAACAATCCTAAGAACATGCGTCTCAATTCCGAAGCCGGAACCACCAATATTAGCTATCAATATGGGCGTTCGAGGTTTTCTAACAGAAGTCGAACCAAAAAACGCTTTCAGAGCCATAGAGAAGTGCCTAAAAGGCGAATATGAAATTGAAAAATGCGCAAAGCTTTCAGTAACTGTGAGCGACGGAGCAAAACTTCCAGACGCATTAAACGAGGTTTTCATTTCAGCGGAAGAACCAGCGAAAATATTCTACGCGCGGATATTCAAAGATAAGAAAGCAATTTTCAAGTGCCAAGCAGACGGAATACTAGTAGCTACTCAGACAGGTTCCACTGGCTATTCCCTTTCAGCAGGAGGTCCCGTCCTAGATCGGAAGGTTAGAGCTTTTGTTTTGACCCCTATTTGCTCTTTAACAGTTATTCGAGCACTTGTTTTCTCGTCTGATTCAACAATATCGATTGAAGTTATCAGACCAAAAAACATACTTGCTTTAATAGATGGAAACTACCGTCAAGCCATAAGTTCTAAAAATCCAAGTTTAACGATTACGCGTTCCAAATATGAAACTTATTTTATCCGATTCAAGGAAGATTTTTACGAACGCCTACGAAGCAGATTATTATTTAGAGGAATGGGATGAAAAATTCTAAAGAGCAAACCGCGTAAAAAAATCGTTGTTTTAGACACATCCGCTTTTGTCGCAGGCTTCGATCCTTTTTCAATAAGCGAGGAACAGACCACAGTACCATTGGTTAAAGAGGAAATGAAGGCAAATTCCTTATTATGGATGAGGTTCAAAACAGCCGTTGAAAGCGGAAAATTAAAAGTCAAGGTTCCGGCTGAAGAATTTTTGGACAGAGTTAAGGCCAGCGCAACAGCAGTTGGAGACGCCTTTTTTCTCTCAGAAGCGGACTTGCAAGTTTTAGCTTTAGCCCTAGAACTTAAAACTTTAGGTTATTACCCGGTAATTGGGACGGATGACTATTCTATGCAAAACGTCGCGACCCAAATTGACGTAGAATTCGCTTCATTTGCCACTTTCGGCATTCGTCGTCCCTTGAAATGGGTAAGATACTGTCCAGCATGCCATAAGAAGTATCCTGGAGATTACCGTTCTAAAAGATGCACGATGTGTGGCACAGAGCTTAAGAGGAAACCTCGAAGGGACAGCTTGAAGCAAAGGGATAAAGTTAAGAACGTTACAGGCTGAAATTTCTCAACTGGTGAAACTAGTGAACGTATTTGAAAAGAAGGTAGGTTATTTCAAGGAGGCTGGTAGACAGAACACTAAAGCTCTTTTGAAGCTTGTTAAAGAATATGTCAAAAGAGAAGGCATTGAAGATATCGTGGTTGCCTCGACAACTGGCGAAACAGGAGCCAAAGCATCTAAAATCTTCAAAGGCAGCAGCGTCGTCGTGGTTACCCATTGTTTTGGATTTCGCGAAGTAGGAAAATCGGAACTAAAAGAAGAATTCAAAAAAGAAATCTTAGCAAACGGAGCAAAAATCTTTACAGGAACCCATGCGCTGAGCAGCGCAGAAAGGGCAATACGCAAAGATTTCGGCACACTTCAACCTTTAGAGTTGATTTCCAATGTACTCAGACTCATGGGAGAAGGAACAAAAGTGTGTGTAGAAATTACGTTGATGGCAGCAGACGCCGGTTTATTGCCTGTCGATAAGGATGTTGTTGCCATCGCCGGAACAAGCGGAGGCGCAGACACTGCAATCTTGATAAGACCAGCCAACGCTGCACGGTTTTTTAACTTAAAAATAAAAGAAGTAATCGCAAAGCCAAGCATTTTCTAGAAGTTCGATGCCTTTGCTGTCGGATTTGCTAAATATGTGATACCTCGATGTTCAAGGTAGCCGCGTTCATTAAATAACTTGGGATTAGTGTGAATCTTTACTTCTATTGCTTTTTTGCGGTCGCGCCTGCTAGGTTTAGAGGGTAATCCTGCCTTTATCCGGAGTCTGATAATTTCCTCGTAATCGTTTACGGCAAGTCTTTGGATCCCCTTGAGAACTTCGTGTGATCAAGCTTCTTTTTCAACCTCTCTTACAGCGTCTTCAATTATATCTAATGCGGCATCCACAAGCTCTCTGGAGATCGTGAGCGGCGGAGCAACTCTTATAGTCGAGACTCCGCAGGTTATAACGGCAACTCCACGTTTCCATGAACGCAGCATGACCTCGCTAGCTTTCCGGACAGCTGGTTTTTTGCTTATTTTATCCTCAACAAGTTCCATACCTATCATTAAGCCTTTGCCTCTCACGTCGCCGACAATTTCGCTTTTTCCTTCCAGCTCTTGAAGTCGCTTCATGATATAGGTGCCTTGCTTAATGGCATTTTCAAGAAGCTTTTCTTCTCTTATAACGTGTATAACGGCGTTTGCTGCTACACAAGACAAGGGATTCCCGCCAAAAGTGCTTGCATGAGAACCGCCGATCCAATCCATGACTTTTGCTTTTGCAATAGTTGTGCCCAGCGGCAATCCAGACGCAAGCGCTTTTGCACTACAGATAATGTCTGGCTCAATATTCCAGTGCTCAATTGCAAACCACTTTCCACTTCGCCCCACACCTGACTGTACTTCATCATCAATAAGCAAAATTCCATATTTATCAGCAAGTCTCTTCAGCCTTTTGAAGTACTCTGGCGGAGGAACAACATATCCGCCTTCGCCTTGAATTGGCTCAAAAAGTATTGCTGCCACATCCTCCGGAGGCACATATTTCTGTAGAACAAACTCGTCGATGAAGTCTACGCACCAGTAATGGCACTCAGGATAGATTAGCTTAAATGGGCATCGATAACAGTAAGCATATGGTACATGGGTCACGCCAGGCATTAGCGGGAAGAAGTAACGTCTTTGGGCAGGTTTGCTGGCTGTAAACGATAAGGCACCTATCGTTCGCCCGTGAAAACCACTGATAAAGCCTATAAACAATTGCTTACGTGTATGCCATTTGGCAAGCTTGACCGAGGCCTCAACAGACTCGGCGCCACTATTGCTAAAAAAGACTTTCTTTTTGAATGTCCCCGGCGCTATTTCAGTCAACTTCTCCGCGAGATTTATGACCTCCTTATAGTAGAAGTCTGTATTGGAATAATGCAGAAAATGGTCGCATTGATTTTTGATGGCTTCAACCACTTCAGGATGATTGTGACCAACGTTTAGACATGCCAAACCAGAATTGAAATCTATGTATTCGTTTCCATCCACATCTTTCACTATGCAATCTTTGGCTGAATCGATTACAAGGGGATAGAACCGCACATAAGAAGGCGAAATCAAGCTTTCATCTTTCTTCACAAGCTCCCTGGCTTTGGGACCGGGCGGAGCAACAATTATTTTTGGATAGGCACTCAATTGGCTTCACCGTTTGAGACTAGTGTTTAATGGTGTATTAACTTTTATGCACGAATAACAGGATTAAATTTTGGGATTGACAAACATGAGAGTGCTTGTTTTAGGCTGTGGAAAGATAGGTTCTGTGATAGCAAGGGATTTAGCTGAAACCGCTGCGTCAACAGAAATCACCATTGCGGATAAACATCGGCGTGAAGCTAAAAATGTAGGCGCGGCACTCAGTAAGGAAAATGTCTCACAAATTCAAATTGACGTGGCTGACTATTGTAGGCTTGTCAGAATTATGAAAAGGTTTGATTTGGTTGTAGGAGCTTTACCTGGAGGAGTTGGTTATCAGGCGGCTAAAGCTTGTATTGACGCTAAAGTGAACATGGTGGATGTTTCATACATGCCTCAGAATCCGCTTGAACTAAACGC
>CAZDZM010000007.1:1563-2740 GCA_964509945.1 uncultured Candidatus Bathyarchaeia archaeon | reverse complement strand
ACATTCAACAAAATTTTGGCTGAACTGAAAAAACGGCAAATCAAAATCGTGGCGAGTAAGAGCATTTAACAGTTCATGATTCACCATAAGACTGCTTGCATTACGGCTACTAAGCAACCAATTGTTCACGGTCAGTTTGAGGCGAGTGCGCGATATCGTTCCCAGTCTTCTCTAACCCAGTGCTGAATTCTTTCGATGTCCTCATTGCTTAAACTCCGGAATCTGCCTTGGTGAGCGAAATACTCCTTAACGGGTTTACGTTTTGCCTCGTCAAGCAGCTTATCACTCGGCGAATTAAGTCTAAACTTTCCATACTCAATTTCGTAAAGAACCCACATGCCAGTTTGCACTGCAAGGCGTCCCATTTCAACGGTTTTGCTTGCGTCGTAGCGCCATCCTATAGGACAAGGCGCTAAAATGTGAATGTATTTTGTACCTTTCATTTCTTTGGCTTTTTTTAGTTTATTTACGAAATCTATTGGGTAAGAGGGGCAAGCTGTTGCAACATAAGGTATTCTGTGTGCAGCCATTATTAAGGGCATGTCTTTTTTGCGTTCCTTTTTTCCCAAAGGCGTTGTTGTTGTCCAAGCACCATAAGGTGTTGCTCCGCTTCTTTGCATCCCGGTATTGCCATACGCTTCATTATCATAGCATATGTAAATGAAGTTGGTTTCTCTTTCAGCTGCCCCAGACAAAGCTTGAATTCCGATGTCTACGGTCCCACCATCCCCAGCCCAAGCAACAACAGTTGTATCTTCAATCTTTCTTTGGCGCAACGCAGCAGCGATTCCTGAAGCGGCAGCGCCGGCTGATTCGAATAGAATGTTTTGCAATGGAACAGCAAAGGAGGTGTATGGATAGGGCCCTTGAATGATGCTTGTGCAACATGCTGGAACTGCTAGCACTACTTTGTTTCCTAGAGCTTTAAAGAGCAAACGAAGTGAAGTGGCTGGACCACATCCAGCGCAAGCAGCATGACCCTTCAGAAGGTATTCTTCTCTTGGCAGTTCTTTTATTGTAACCATTCTTCTCACTCCTTTAAATCAATCCATTCAATTTCTTTCTCTACCTTGCCTGTGCTCAGATATTTTAGCGATTTTTCAGCAATCTTTTCAATGGTTCTAGTAGTTACATCTCTTCCACCTAAACCGGCAAGGAACCCGGTTATCAAAGGCGT
>CAZDZM010000007.1:0-1463 GCA_964509945.1 uncultured Candidatus Bathyarchaeia archaeon | reverse complement strand
AACCCGCCATATTCAAAGCCGAAACGTTTACCATATTCTTCATCAATTTTCGGGATTAGCCTCTTTACGTTTTCCATGGCTTCTTGAAGCATATAACGAAATTCCATATACCATTCTGGCGAGACCAAGTTTGCGTGAGAATATGGATGGTTTACATCTAAAACCCATCCGGATTTGTAGGGTGGCAGAAAATCGTCAATTTCCTCTTGTTCTGGAATTTGCACAGGCGCATACGTATGCGAAAGAATAAAGCCTTCAAGGCAAATCATGGCTGGCAAAAACACTTGCTCACTCTCGCAGAGTTTGTAGGCTTGAATTATAGTGTCAAAAACTTCCTGATTGTCAGCACAATAAAACTGAATCCAACCTGTATCGCGCTGCGAAAGAGAGTCACTAAGGTCAGGCCATATACTCCAAGGAGCACCCATGGCACGGTTAACAACAGCCATAACCAGCGGTAACCGTGAGCCTGAAGCCCAGTGCAAAGCTTCATGCATAAGAGCTAATCCATGAGCAGAAGTTGCTGTGAAGGCTCTGACACCTGTAGCAGCAGCGCCTATACATGCCACCAAGGCACTGTGTTCAGATTCTACACGAATGTACTCCGCGTCCATCTGCCCGCTTTCCACAAATTCAGCTATTTTTTCAACGATTGTGGTCTGAGGCGTTATAGGGTATGCGGCTACAACTTTAACCCTTGCTGCTTTGGCAGCGTAGCCTGCAATGTGGTTTGCAGTGTCAATTTTCACCTGTACCACTCTATTCTTCCTCCCGCTGCATTCCTATTGCCTTGACTGGACATTCGTTAGCGCAGATTCCACATCCCTTACAGTAATCGTAATCTATTTTTGGAGAATCGTCGTCTTGGCGAGTTATGGCCGCATCTGGGCAGTAAATCCAACAAAGAGTGCAGCGTGTACATTTGGAATAGTCGACTTCTGGTCGAAATATTCTCCAAGTTCCTGTTTTGCCCATACTGCCGATGGTGGGAATAGATAGGGGCGTAATCGGCAATTCTTTTCTAGATTTAGGAAAAACGCTCACCAGCTTCACCATCCTTTTATTAATCGTGCATAGGCTAGTTCCGCTGCCTTTGCGTTTTTTTCTCCAGTACTGCCTGCCCATGTATCTTTCACCACGTTGAGAATGTTTTTCAGCTTAACTTCTTCCGTTACTTTGGAAAAGGCGCCTAAAATTGAAGTGTTAACAATGGGGAAGCCGACAGCGAGTAAGTTTAGTTCAAGCGCAATACCAGTTGCATCAACAGTGGCAACCCGAGAGACCTTAAGCCCTGTCTCCTCAGGTCTCTTAGTTGTATTTATTAAAACTATGCCACCTTCCTTTAAACCCTCAGTCACATCCACAATTTTGTAGATAACAGGATCGAGAACTATTACATAATCTGGGTTGTAAACTTGACTGTGGACGAGGATAGGCTCGTTACTTATTCTAGCGAAGGCTTT
>CAZDZM010000006.1:34413-37694 GCA_964509945.1 uncultured Candidatus Bathyarchaeia archaeon | reverse complement strand
AAAGTGGCCGAGGTGAGGTAGCTTGGTAGCCTATAGGCCTGTGGACCAAACTCTGACTCTAGAGGTTGCGGCGGCCAGCCTAGTGCCCGGGTTCAAATCCCGGCCTCGGCCTCTTCTTTGGCCGGCTTTGATTCTACATGAGCTGAAAAGTTGCAAATGCAAAAAGCTTATACTATGTATTTGTCTGTTTTCTCAAAATCTCTGACGATTTCCATCACCCGTTTCCGAGTATTGACAGCTTCAAGCGGTATGCCTTTAAGTAGAGACCACGGGCTTTTATAGGCAATGGCAGTGACAGCATAATCTCCTCCGAAGCATTTTCTCGCAACCTCATAAACCATACGTTTAACTTCAACTTCAGAATACTCGCCCAAGGCATGCAAATACTCGTGCAAAAGCAAATTGTAAATTAACGAGTTAATCGCTAGTTTGGAGCTGATCGAAGCCTCAACAATCTGAACCAATGTCCTGTTCAGAACAATGTTATTTGTCCCAAGGGGGTGATAAGCGCCTAGTTGAATAGGCAAATCGTCAAGGAAAAGCATCATTCCGACTCTGTGCCTATTCAAAGTGAATGTTACAGTATCCTTGACAACTGCCCAGACTTCACCATAAGTTGCAGCCTTTTCCAAGCGGTTGCGGAATCTTTCAACGCTCACAGATGCATCACTGCCCATTATATCACACTCTAATGAAAAAGTGCAAAATCAAACCTTTAAGCGCATAGTTTCAAATTAACAAAAATAAATAAACTACAAAGGTAGAGAAGGTAAGCGGAGCTTGGAGGCAAAAAATCATGGCAAGCATTGTACCTGTTAGAGATATAATGTCAAAAGACATAAAAGTGGTGCGACCAGACACAACGGTGAAAGAAATAGTGGCAACTATGAACAAGTTCCACATAGGTTCCATCATAGTCGTTCAAGGCGAAAGGCCAGTAGGGATCATAACAGAACGCGACATCTTACTAAGACTAGTAGAGCAGTGTCTAGCGCCGGAAACCCTAACAGCAAGACAAATCATGACCAGCCCAGTCACAACCATAAACGAAAATGCCAGCATAGATGAGGCTGCCAAACTCATGGCGAAGAAAAAAATCAGAAAACTTCCAGTCATGAGCAACGATAGACTCGTCGGCATAGTAACATTCACAGATATCGCCTTTAAAGTGCCAACTCTACTCTCCATACTAGAAGAACTTGTAAGACCCTACCGTCGCACATACTAAGAACACAAACAATCCTTCATTTTTTAAAACTGAGGCCTAGGTTTACCCAACTTTCTGTCCGCACAAGCCCTTATGAAACCATAGTATTCCGGATCAGGCCGACTGGGCCGACTCTTAAATTCTCCATGAAACTGCGAAGCGAAGAAGAAATAACTGCCTGGCAGCTCCAAAGTCTCCATCCTTCTACCATCTACGCTTTTTCCAGAAAAAACCAGCCCGTGTCTCTTGAAAGTTTCCAAGAAATCCAAGTTAACCTCAAACCTGTGTCGATGGCGCTCATAAATTTCTTCGCACTTATAAAGCCTATATGCTAAGGTGTCAGGCTGGATGACTATTTTATGGGCGCCTAAACGCATCGTTGCTCCCTTATACTCTATTCCCCGCTGCTCGGGCATAAGATCAATCACAGGATAAGGCGAACCTGGATTGATTTCGGTGCTACTCGCATCTTCTAACCCGCAAACATTACGGGCAAATTCTATCACAGATAACTGGAATCCGTAGCATATCCCAAGAAACGGAATGTTATTTTCTCTTGCGAACTTGATAGCCATTATCTTTCCTTCAGTGCCTCTCGGGCCAAAACCATAAGGGACAAATATCCCGTCAAATTCACGCAGAGCATTAACGCTTTCAGGGTTCTGCTCAAACTTTTCTGCTTCTATATAAGTAATGCGAACTTTCGCTTTACAAGCCGCTCCTCCATGTCGCAGCGCCTCGTTCATACTTACATAGCTATCGGATAAGCCTGCGTATTTGCCAACCAAAGCGATTTTGACTTCGTGCTCAGGTTTCAACACGGCCTCTAAGAACTTTTTCCATCCTTCAAAATCTTGCTTATGAGCCACAAAACCCAAACGTTTGGACACAAAATCACCCATTCCCTGTTCGTCGAATATGAGTGGGACCTGATAAACCGATTCCACATTATAAGAGCAGAAAACTGCGTCCTCCGGGATCGTGCCAAACAAGGCTATTTTTCTCAGAGTTTCAGTGTCAATCATTTGCGGGCTTCTTGCAACAATAATGTCGGGTTGAATACCAATACGCCGCAATTCGTTGACACTGTGCTGTAAGGGCTTAGTCTTCATCTCTTTAGTAACGTCCAACACTGGCACCAGAGCAACATGGACATACAACGTATTTTCGAAACCCTCTTCCAAACGCATCTGACGAATAGCCTCCAAAAATGGCAAACCTTCAATGTCGCCTACAGTGCCGCCGACTTCGGTCAAAACCACATCGACACCTGAACTTTTTACCACTGCCCTTATACGATGCTTGATCTCATTTGTTACATGAGGCACGATTTGGACGCATCTGCCCAAAAAGTCGCCTCGTCGCTCCTTCTCAATAACTGCCTTGTAAACAAGTCCAGTAGTGACGTTGTTTTCTTGCTTCAAATTCAAATCAAGAAAACGCTCATACCAACCCAAATCTAGATCCGTTTCACCGCCATCATCCGTCACGTAAACTTCCCCGTGCATGTACGGGTTCATAGTGCCCGCGTCAACATTCACGTAAGGATCAATTTTTATAACTGTAACTTTTAAACCCCGCGTTTGAAGCATCTTGCCAATCGAAGAAGTCGAAATACCCTTACCAACCGAACTCAAAACGCCACCTGTAATAAAAACATACTTAACCATGGCTCGCCACCCACAATAACCTACACCTTTCAGCAAGAATTAATATAACTTTTTTGCAGAGGTTACGGCAAATGATATATCGCTAGGAAAACTTGGAAAGAGCCTGAGAAATTCAGAAAAGGCCAAGTACAGTTTACTGGCTTGAAAGAAACCTATACTTAGGATAACAAACAGCGCGTGTCCTTATAAAAACTGACATGATACCAAAATTACAATTTCAATAAGCACTCTTAAAAGGCTAACTCACACAACTTAATTCCATTGGAGAAAAAAGAATGCGAATTCTCTTCATCGAACCACCCAAAGATATTTGGTTTGTGATGGGGGAGTATGTGCCACCTCCCTTTGGAATAATTCAACTTGCCGCCTATCTTGAAAGGGAGGTGAAAAATGTAGAAATTGAA
>CAZDZM010000006.1:31478-34313 GCA_964509945.1 uncultured Candidatus Bathyarchaeia archaeon | reverse complement strand
ATCGTTCGAGGAGAAGGTGAACTAACCCTCGCGGACATCGTCAAAAAGGCGCCTAAAAAATCAGCCTTTACACAGATAAATGGGATATCGTTTCGACATAACGGCAAAATACTACACAACCCACCCCAGCCACTCATTAAAAACCTAGATGATCTTCCATATCCTGGGTACCATTTTGTTAAAGATATCGTCCACAAATATCATTTTGCAGCCATGGCTGGACATGACGCTCCCTATGCATTGGTCGAAGGTTCGCGAGGCTGCCCCCACAATTGTATATTCTGTTCCCAATGGAAACATTGGCAAGGGACATGGCGAAAAAAATCTCCCCAACGCATTGCAGACGAAATGAGGTTCTGTTACCAAAACTATGGCAGTAGATTTATCTGGTTGACAGATGACAACTTCGGATTTGGGAAAGAGACAAGCGAACTTGCTGACGGAATTATCCAACGAGGAATAGCAGAAGATTTAATGTGGTTTATGCAAGCTAGATGCGATGACGTTGTGAAAGGCAAAGACTTTCTTCCCAAAATGCGGAAGTCAGGTCTCCGCTGGGTCCTTTTAGGGGTGGAAAGCCCGCATCAGTCCACGCTTGAAGCTTTCAGAAAAAGCGTGACTGCCAAAGATGCCAAGGAAGCAGTGAAATTGCTGAAGGAAAATGATATTTTTGCTCACGCAATGTTCATGATAGGCGAACGCAAAGACACAGCCAAATCAATCGCAGAGTTAAGAGAATTTGCGAACGAGCTAGACCCGGACCTAGCCATATTTGCCATTCTTACACCTTTCCCCGGAACAGAACTTTTCGAGGAAGCCAAAAGAAACGGATGGATAGAAGACTTCAATTGGTCAAACTATGATATGATCCACGCGATCATGCCAACGGAGACATTATCACGAAGGGAAGTGCAAGAAGAACTTTACAAATGCTACAGAAGCTTCTACGGCTCTCTAAGCAGAAGGTTAAGTGGATTATTCTCTGGGAATGAGCTGAAAAGAAGAATTTACTTATATATGGCTACCAGAGGCATCATAAGGCAACTGAGAACACTCTTTTAGGCGACACTGAATGTCAGGGATACGCAGCAATCTCATTTTAATGTCGGCCACAAGTATATCAATCCTAGGGCTGTTCATCGTGCTCACATTTACCCTAAACCCGCCAGCTATCTATGAAAACTTTGTCTTGCGAAAACCCCTGATTGGCTCAATCTTCAGCCTCATTTGCATTTCCGGAGCTATTGCTGCCTTATTTCCTAAACAATGTTCAAGGCCCCTTCATTTCCAAAAAAGCGGAAAAAAATTTTCTGCACAAAAAGTTTACGCCATCTCAGAGGGACATCATCCTGAATGCAGAGAATTTTCAGCCCATGTGATACGCGTAAGGGACCATACGCTTTGCGCAGCGTGCACTGGTTTACTCCTCGGAGCACTTTTGGCTCTCATTGGAACAGCCTTATGCTTCTTCATCGGATGGAATATCGAAAGAGTAAGCGTTTCCTCAGTCTTAATCGGAGTTGCAGCAATAGCCCTCGGGTTTTTTCAGTTAAAGTTTAAGGGCTTTCTTCGTTTGACGTTAAACACGCTCTTCGTTCTCGGAGCCTTTCTAATCCTAGCTGGAATAGACGAACTATTTCAAAGCTTGGTCGTTGACCTTTTCCTCGTCGTTTTTATTATCTTATGGCTCTTGACAAGAATATTGCTTTCACAATGGGATCACTGGAGAATCTGCAACAATTGTAAATCGCGATGCAGAATCAACGAACCAGAGAAAAAATAGGACTATTGAATGCGGCGTAACCTGTAGATGGCACCTACGATAATTAGTATACCAAAGATAACTATTATGGCTGGCCACCATGGTATTGATATATTGTAAAGTTCAGATAGCATGAAGCTAAGCCCAGCAAGAATTATGACCGCACCTATGACTAGAGTAACAACTGCGCCGCCTCGGGGAATCCCAAAACATTCCTCTTCACGCCTTCTATAACTCTCGCGTTCCGTCCTAACTGGATACAGAGGTGCCCCGCATTGAACACAAACTTTGGCATCATCTGCATTATTAGCGCCACATTTAGTACAATAAACCATTCTGTTCGTCTCCCGAACTATACATTTCTTTCCAATATGCTCTTAAAACTTTTGGTAAAACGTTCTCATCAAATTGCATACAATCGCAACCATCAGCTAGGGCTTCTAAAGAGCTTTGTAGACATCTGGCCTTCTATCCATAAGAAAACGCTTTCGAGCAGGGCACTCAACTAACTGTTTAAAGTCCACGTCAGCATAAAGTATGCAATCCTTGCCCTTCGGGGCGCGTGCAATAACTTGACCCTCAGGGTTTGTAACAAAAGACTCCCCCGCAAATGTCAATCTGTCCTCTTTGCCAACGCGATTAACTAACGCCATGAAATACCCATTTTGGAATGAGGCTGCTTGAAGTTCCGCTTCAAACATTCCCGGTGGCCATTCTCCAACTGCTCCTGCTTGAGGAACCACAACCAGCTCGGCCCCCTTAAGGGCCAAGGCCCTCATATATTCTGGAAAATGGCGGTCGTAGCAAATGGCTATCCCGATTCGACCAACTGAAGTGTCAAATACTCCTGCGCCGAGGTTTCCGGGCCAATAATAGCCTCTCTCATGAAAACATGGCGCTTCTAATATGTGAACCATACGAGTTTTTCCAACAATTTCCCCGTCAATATCTATTACAGGAGACGAATCGTATGTTCTGTTTTCTTCCCTTTCAAACAAGTTAAGAATAACTACCATTCTAAGTTCTTTCGCTTTTCTGGAAAACAGTTCAGTGGTTGGGCCCGGTATCGGTTC
>CAZDZM010000006.1:7919-31378 GCA_964509945.1 uncultured Candidatus Bathyarchaeia archaeon | reverse complement strand
GAATAGCATCAATAAGTGTGAATTCAATTCTACCGTTTTATCTCTTCCAAACTTGGTCCTCGATCACGTATCAAGCACATAGTCATGCACCGAATTCCGTTCGTGCCGCCTTTAGTCAATCCAGTAGTTTGAACCTCTATCACGTCAATGCCTTCTCTGCGCAGGGCGGCGTTAGTTTTTTCTGCTCCAGCAGGCATTATCACCTTGCCAGGCTCGAGAATGACGCAATTGGCTGGAATATACTTCTTTTGTTCATCAGGCGGCACTTCTATAAGTTTGAAGCCCTTATCCTTTAGCCACACATATGTCTGATAATCTAAGCAAGCAGGGTATATGACAGCTACGCCTGTGTCGACAGGGCCCACCACCATGTCCACGTGGAATTCACCGCCAGACTCAAAGCTGTCCATGATTGTTTGAAGATAAACCAACTGGTACTCTTTTAGACCACATCTCTTGAGAACTGGAAGAATTTGATCTAGCCCTTCTTGGTTACCTGCGCATGATTGATGAATCAGCAGAGCATCCTCAGCAACTGGCACCAAGCCTGGCCCAGTTTCGAAGATTCCATAACCACAAACCGTCAAGAGAATAGGACAACCAATACTTGCTAGAAAACTCTGAAAGTGTGGTTCCAATCCGCGCTTATAAGACGCGTGACCGAATCTGGGTATTATCGCCCCTCCCTTAGTCACGAAAACTTCCTCCGCCATGTAGAGCTTTCTCATTGGACCATAAGCGCCCATTGGATCATCAATTTCCATCCAGTGAATGTGAACTCCGTTCTCCTTCAGCACTCTGGCATAGGCTTCATGCTGATTGAACAGCAGCGTCAAAGCTTCTTGGTCTATGACCCCTTGCCTCATGAGAAAGAAGACTGGATCTTTTGCCCACAAAAGATTTGCTTCATGCCCGGTGGGTTTGATTAATGCTACTTCTCTAAGTTTTCCGATGCCTTGAGCGTTCCATTGCTTGCCCCATATCCTTTCCAATTCGTCAAGATAAGAGAATTGTTGAAGTTTCTCTACCCTTGGAGGCTTACCTGCCTCATAGTCTGGATAGTTTGTCAAGGGATACTCCTCAATTTTACCTTTCCACTCTTTTTTAGGGTTTTTAATCATGCCATTTCCTTCCTGATTTTTTTATACAAGTAAACTCCTTAAGAAGCTTTGGCACAAACATAGGACAAAAATAGAACGAAAAAGGAGTATCAGCGCCAAGAGCAGAGAAGCCACTGCTTAATACACGCGCCAATTATGAAACCAACATTCGACGGAGATAGTTCATATAACGTCATTGACTTTCTTAAAGACAGCTGCTCCCTTCAAAGTTGCTAAGGCACCGTTCAAGAGAAAGTTTAGATCCATTCCGACAGGAACTAACTGCCATTCCTGCACAAGCCTTTCTCTAATAGTTAAGCCGCCACCACACCAGATGCCCGATGCCACGCCTAACTTTTTGCCAACTTTGAAAACTTTGTCTATGGCTTCGTGAACTCTTGAATCTTTGATTTGACCCATCAGACCCATAGAAATTGAAAGGTCATATGACCCTAGGAAGAAAGCATCCACGCCTTCCACAGACAAAATCTCCTCAACGTTACCAATGGCTTCTTTAGTCTCTATTTGAACGATAACAAGAATCTCCCTATTTGCGGTGCTGAGATAATCAGGATCGAGAATGCCCATTCTTCTAGGACCGCAACCTCTAATGCCTTCAGGTGGACACTTGCAAGCTTTGACAGCTTTGACAGCGTCACCCGTGGTACTGACCAAAGGCACCATAACACCATAAGCTCCAGTGTCCAAAGCTTTCTTTATCAAAACCAGGTCATTGCCTGTATTAATTCCTGCGATAGCTGATCATCCAATGGCGAGTGCTCTTGATCAAAGACAAACCAGTCGAAAGGCAAAGTTTAAAGGGCTTCTGAAACGCCCATGTGTGGAATGGTGACCCATGTACCAACGGTCTGCTCTCCTCGGCGCAGTTTCCATTTTAAATCATTTTTCAAGAAATCTTCTCCATTTGGTTTGTGCTATATTACAAATTAACGCTCCTAATTAGCCAATTAATACTTTTCTCAAACGCTAACTATCGTGTTCATGAGAAATGCTGATTCATGATATTAGACATAAATGGAGCTTTCTCTCGCGCATTTCCATTCTTTTTCCCAATGCCACGCCGTCCCAAACAAAGTGCGCCTATTATCGCTCACGATTTCCGTCTGCAAAAATTATATATTCAACGGCTTAAGCAAGTTCTACCTTTAACACCGAAATCAGAGTGGGAACGATTGATAGGAGAACTTGCAGCTTTAGGCGCAGCAATCATCTGGGCTATAGAGCCGACCTTTTACAGGAAAGCATTGCTAAAAACAAAACCTTTTCCAGCGAATACAGTGCGGTGCTTAGGCACAAGTGCAGTTCTGATTTGTTGCTTGTTAGCTACAGTTAGAATTAGCGTTTTAGCAAGTTTGCCCCTGAACGCTGTTATTTTAACATGCCTTAGCGGGATAATCGGCTTAGTTCTCGGGGACACTCTGTACATGGAAGGTCTAAAGCTTATAGGAGTCGCCCGAGCCGTCCCATTAGTTTGTACTTACCCATTGTTTAACTTTTTTTGGGCAGTTTTCTTATTAGGGGAGCCCGTCACTTTACCTCTCGTTTTTGGTGCCGTTATGATAGTTTTTGGGGTATGGCTTTTGAGTCAGAAAAATGATAGAGAAGAGATTAAGACGCAAAAGAAAATTTTGATTAAAGGCGTAATCGCAAGCTTGGGATCGGCTGTAACGTGGTCAATAGCTGTAGCACTGGTCAATATGGTTGTGAAGTTTCAAGGAGCAGGAGGTTTCGAAAATAACCTAGCCTTCAACACCATTCGGACAGTAGCGACGGCGGTTTCTCTGCTGGCCTTGTCTCCGATCCTTGATAGAGATCATGGCTTTCTGAAAGTACAGCGCAAAACGCTAATTGAACTCTGTGCCGGAGGAGTAATGTCAATGGGGATTGGGTGGTTCTTATTAAATTTTAGTTTTCTGAACACGCTAGAATCACAGGCTGTCCCAATATCGTCCACGACACCTCTGTTTTCAACATTGATTGGGACAATTTTTCTTAAAGAAAAAGTTACAATGAAAAGCGCCTTGGGTTCGATAGCGATTGTTATTGGAATTTCCCTAATCTTTATGATTTAGGGCGCGTTTCACAAAAGTTGACTGTGATACTTGACGCAGGGTTAGAATGTGTATGCGAAAGGTGTTTAATATTGCCACAAAACAAAAGTAAGCCTCCCCGGTCTGATGGCGATTTTTTGCTTCGGTTGGAGCTACCTCTCGCCAGCTCACTTTTTCTGCTCTCAGCGCGCGTGCTATAGAATGGATGTATAGGATGACGCGCCTAAAATCTGCGGGAGTAGGAGAAATACCACTATAAGATACAGAAGAAACAAAGCTATAGTTATGAGAAGATTTCGAACCCACTTTTGGCTCCAGGCTATACCAAATGGCATTCCAATTACGAATCCAATTACATGGGAGATGTAAGCTATGTTTCCTTGGGAACCTGAGTATACAGCAGTGACATTATATGCGAAATAGATAATTGCTACAAGCCCTTGAGGCATTAAGAAGAGGAAAGAGAATTTTAAAGGGTTAACAAGCATGACGATTGAGGTCAAGGTAAAAATTGCTGCAGAAGCTCCAATTAAGGGGGTTGATGAATCGTAGAAAAAGGTGCTTAAGAAGAAGGACAAGATACCGCCGAAGAAAAATGCACCTAATGTTTTCGTTGCTTTCAGGTCTTTTTCTAAAGTGTTACCGAAGACGAAAAGAAAAAGCATGTTACCGAACAAATGCAACATATCAGCGTGAATGAATAGGGCAGTGACCAAAGTCCACACTCTTCCTTTAAGAAGGCTATCGCCGCTAAAAGCAAGATACTCAATCATCAAGTCAAATCTCCAATACCAAGCAAGTAACGAGACCAGTATGCAAACGATTATTACCCAGTTTACTTTCCTCAACGGCACATCATGTTTTCAATAGTACTTTTGCATAGTTAAGATTATTGTTTTAAGATAGCGCACGCCAATGAGAATATTCTTTCAATTGAAATATAGTATTTAATGCTCTGAAACACACGTTTCCTAGGAGAAAGGGGATGGCTCTGGAATCAGAAATCAAGGAATTAAATCGTTTGCTATGTAACAACTGTAAACAAAAGAGTTATGAAGACTGCAGAGGCTGCAGAGTTTATCAGTTGATAAACAAAATATTGATTGAATATACTTAGCGCGCGCTAACTGTTACTACCGCGCGCGGTAAACGGCCAGTTCGTTGCAAAAAAAAGGAAGCAATCGAAGAAACCAAAGCACTGCCAAAGGTAGAATTTAAGCATATCTGCGAGAAAGAAAGCCAATGTTTTGTGAGAAAAACGGAGATGAAGAGAAATAGGCCAGTTCATGGTATTATTACTATTTTAGGCTGAAAGGAATAATAAAGGAAAAACTCAAGGCTTAGGCAGGGGAATCTTGTGGATTTGTTGGCAGAAGGTTTGTTGAATGATTAGAAAAATTGGGTTTGACACAAAGAAGTATCTGAATGTACAAATAAAAAAGATACTTAATCGCGTTTCATTCTTTGATAAGCTTTATCTAGAATTTGGGGGCAAGTTATGTTATGACCATCATGCGTCACGTGTGCTTCCAGGTTTTGATCCCAAAACAAAAATTCAGATGCTGGAAGGACTGAAAAAGAGAATTAAAATAGTGCATTGTATAAGTGCGAAGGATATAGAAGGAAGAAAAATCAGACGGGATTTTGGATTAACATATGATGACCAAATACTTAAAGACATAAATGATCTGCGCGAGATGGGTTTAGAAGTTTTTGCTGTGGTAATAAGCAGATTCAACAATGAATTAACAGCCAAGAAATTCAAACAAAAGCTTCAGAACATGGGAATAGGTGTCTTCTTACATTATGAGTTACAGAACTACACTAATGATTTAGATTTCCTCGTAAGCGACAAAGGATACGGCAAGCAAGATTATGTTGATACTGGAAAAAAAATCGTAGTTGTTACCGCACCAGGACCTGGCAGTGGAAAATTCTCTTTTTGTATGGCGCAAATCTACAACGATAGAAAACGAGGTGTCAAGTCCGGTTTTGCGAAATTTGAAACATTCCCGGTTTGGAATTTAGGCCTTGATCATCCTTTAAATGTTGCGTACGAGGCTGCAACTGCAGACATAGGAGATTACAATGTTGTTGATCCATTCCACCTGAAAGAGTATGGAATAGCAGCAACGAACTACAATCGAGATGTGGAAAATTTCACGATAATGAAGAGAATTATCGACAAAATTGTCGACAGGAACGACCCGATGGTGAACATCAAATCACCGACTGATATGGGCGTAAACATGATTAAAGAAGGAATAATTGACGATAATATAGTGCGTGAAGCAAGTAAGGAAGAAATTGCAAGACGATATTTTAGATATCAAAGAGAATTCGTGGAAGGTGACACTCTTCATGATACGCTCAACAGAATGAAAAAGATCATGCGTAGGGTAGGCGTCCAGCCAGAGGATCGTTCTGTCGTCATACCTGCCAGGATAGCCGCAGAAGACGCCAGAAGGAGGAAAGACGAAGGAAAGGGATACAAAGGCGTGTTCTGTGGGGCAGCAATCGAAATACTTTTGGATGCTGGCCGAACTGCTATTGTTACAGGCAAAAATTCTCCCCTGCTCTATGCTGAATCAGCCGCCATTCTAAATGCAACAAAGAAGGTTGCTGGAATACCTGATGATATTGATGTCGTCTCTCCGAAAGTAATTCAGAGCATCACAGAACTAAAGAGTACGATAGGACTAGGCAGCACATCATTAGATACAAAAGAAATACTTTGTGCATTAGCCGCGAGCTCAGTTTTGGACCGGAATGCGCGCAAGTGCCTATATGTCTTGAACAAACTGAAAGATTGTGAAATGCACACTACCCATCTTACGAATGAAGGAGATGAAAAAATTCTGAATCAGATAGGCTTAATCTTGACTACAGATGCAAAATTGCCGTTTCCCAATTACTGACTGTAAGAGAAGTTCTCCTCTTAGCTAATAGTCGACTAAACGCGCTTTGTCTGATTATCACCTTTGATGCCATCGACAAAAGAACTTTTTCTCTATGCACTACCTCTTTGCACATCATTTCTATTAGGGGTTGGCAGCCAGGATGTCTACTCAAGTGGCGCTAGTCAAGTCTAGGGGATGAGGGCTATTTTGACTTCGCTTTTCGATGTAGAAAGTATTTCAAAGGCCTCTTCAATTTCTTCGAGCCTCATTGTCCGCGTTTTAAGAGGCTTAACATCAATGACTTTAGACGCTATCATGTTCAAGGCTTTCTTGAAATGTATAGGAGTGGCATGAAAAGCGCCCAGAACGGTTAGCTCCCCGTAATGAAGCGCTTCAGCGTCAACCTTTATTTCTGTCCCAGGCGCGCATCCGCCAAATTCTAGGACAGTTCCTCCCTTTCTAGCCAACTTCAATGCTTGTTCCCATGTGATAGGCAACCCTATGGCCTCAATTGCAACATCCGCGCCGTATCCGCCTGTCAACCGCCTAACCGCTTGCACAACATCCACTTTCCCCGCATTGATCGTTTCATCCGCACCCAGTTTTGCAGCCATATCCAAACGCTCCTCAACAAGGTCGATGACTAGGGCTTTTTCAGCCCCCAGCTTCTTAACAGTTAGCAAATGCAGCAACCCGATTGGCCCGGCACCAATAATGGCCACAGTATCGCTTAGCTTTACCCCAGCTTCCTCGATCCCATGTAAAACACAAGCCAAAGGCTCGACCATCGCACCCTCCTCATAGGAAACATGCTCCGGTATCTCCTGAGCGTTAACCAAAACCATGTGGGCTGGAACCTTAATGTACTCAGCATAGGCGCCCCAAAGCCAAATCATGTTTTCGCAAAGGTTGTACTTGCCCCTCTGACACATACTGCAACGCAAACACGGTGCACTGTTGCCCGCGCGAATGCGCATACCCTTTTTTGGCCAATCTAAACCTTCGCCGACTTCGACAACATCTCCGGCCCATTCATGCCCAAAAACCGTTGGAAGCGTTATGACCTTCTCCACATAGCCCCTTTGAAAGATTTTGAGGTCTGTGCCACATGTTGTGGCTGCTTTAATCTTTGCAAGGACTTCGCCAGCCTCAACTCTTGGCACTTCGATATCTTTCAACCTTAGGTCTTTCACTCCATAAAGCATAGCTGCCCTCATTTTCTATCACCCATTCACGACGACAACTTTCAAATTCTCCTTACTTTCTGAGGCTGCTTTGAAAGCTTCTGCGGCATTTGAAAGTGTAAAGCGATGAGTTATTAACAGTTTAGCATTAAACTTCCCAGATTTCAAAAGGTCTAAAGCGGCTTTTGTCTCTAAATGGGATGTTGAATAGGACGGAATTATTTGGACTTCAGAAAAAAATAGTTCTTTAGGGCTTATTTGTAAATAGTTTCCCGGTTCTGTTGGAGCAAAAATGCAGAGCCTCCCCCCTTTGCGACAAACATTTAAGCCAGCTTCATACGCTTCCAAACTCGGCGCTGTAACCACCACAATATCCACGCCTCTTCCATCAGTTTCAGCCTTAACGATGTCAGATATATCTTCACTTTTCGGGTTAACCACCATGTCAGCGCCGAATGCCTTCGCTACATTCAAGCGATAATCAATCAAGTCGCTTACGATAATCTTCGTTGCACCGAGAATCTCTGAAAGTCTGACGTGAATTATTCCTGTTGCTCCGGCTCCTATTACGGCTATGGAATCACCCTTTTGGATTCCACACTTTTTAAGGGCTCTTAAACAGCAACCTATTGGCTCTATTAATGTGGCCTCATCAAAAGGTAAATTGTCTGGGATTTTCAAAGTGTCCAGTTGAAGGTTTGGAGCTGGAACCTTAAAGTATTCTGCTAAACCACCAGGCTCAATATTTGTTTCATGAAACTGCTTACATAAAGTGAAGTCTCCACGCAGACAGTAATGACATTTTAGGCATGCCACATGATGATGCACAAAAACCCTATCGCCGACCTCAAAATTCTCAACGTTGGTCCCCCTTTCTGCAATCATCCCTGTTGGCTCATGTCCAAGAACTAGGGGTGCGCGACTTTTCAGATGCCAGTGCATAAAATCTGAACCGCATATTCCGCAAGCCCTCATTTCAACCAAAGCGTCATCTTCGCTAATTTCCGGTATGCTCATATCCTCTACTCGTATATCATTCTGACTGTAATACCTAGCAACCCTCATTTTAGCTCGTTTTTTTCTATGTTGCCACACACTTAAAACTTTCCAAAATGTCGAAACTCTAACTGTTCATTCAAACAGATCCACGCTCTTAGCCTTGACTACAAAGCTTAACAAAAAAGTAGGTGCCCAGTGTCTCCGGTCCTACTTGGGTGGTAATATAAATTCAGAAATTTTAGGCAACGAGGATCTCTGGGTTTTCCACATAGTGCTTTACTTTGTTCAGAAACTGTGCAGCAGGAACACCGTCTACAATTCTATGATCATATGAAAGGCTTAACATTAGCACCAACCTAACCTCAACATTTCCGTCAATTACAACTGGTTTTTCAACAACCCTTCCAACGCCAAGTATGGCAGCCTCAGGCGGATTAATTATTGGCGTGAAAAACTCCACGCCAAACATGCCTAAATTGGAAATCGTGAAAGTTCCTCCAGTAACATCATCTCTGACTAGTCTCCCCTGTTTTGCTTTTTCCGTTAGCTCTTTAAGGGCAGCTTCAATCTCTTTCAATGACTTCTTATCTGCGTTGTGTATAACCGGAACGACCAGGCCATTGTCTGTCGCGACCGCAACGCCAATGTTAACATCCTCAAAAATTTTTATCTTTTCGCCTTCCAACATCGCATTTACCATTGAGTGCTCGGTTAACGCTTTTGCCACAGCCTTCACAAGAATAGTAGTATAAGAGACTTGGAGACGCTCGTGCAGATGCTTTGCTTCCGAGATGTCAACCTCCATCATGTTGGTGCTATGCGGAGCTGTTTTAAAACTCATGGAGAGCCGTTCAGCGGTGGTCTTCCTGTAGCCGCTTAAGGGGACAATATCTTTAATTTTCGGCGTGGGACCCCATTTTTCTTCGATAAACTTTTTAACGTCATCTTCGCTTACTCGACCTTCTGGTCCGCTGCCCTCAACCGCTGAGATATCTATTCCATGTTCTCTGGCCAAACGTTTCGCGGCTGGTGATGCCAAAACACGTTTTTCTACTTCTTCAACCGCTTCAGGTACCACTGTAACTTGTTCTGTCTCTGGAGGCGTTTCGTCTGGAGCCGTTATAAAAGCGAGAACCACATCAACGTCTGCATTCAATCCTTCTTCCACCAAAATCTTTCGCAGTATCCCTGAGGCCGGTGCTTCCAAATCGTAAGTGGCCTTTTCAGAGATTACCTCTACTATTGGCTCGCCTTTATTAACTGCGTCTCCTTCCTTCTTGTACCATCTTCCAACAGTGCCTTCTTTCATAGTCAAGCTAAGTCTTGGCATAACAACTTTTGTCGCCATTTTAAACCACTTCCTTAACTGCTTTAATTATAGACTTTTCATTTGGAATAACGTATTGCTCCAAAGGTGGACTGAATGGGATAGGCGTATCCGGCTCAGCCACACGCTTAACCGGAGCATCCAAATAGTCTATGGCTTCTTCAGCCACTATCGCAGCGATTTCTGCGCTGACGCCAACGGTTTTGCAGTCTTCACTTACAATGACAACTCTCCCAGTTTTCTTGACAGATTTAATTATCGCCTGTTTGTCTAAAGGTGTTAAAGTTCTAGGGTCAATAACTTCAACGCTTATACCTTCTCCGTCGAGTTCCTCCGCCGCCCTAATGGCTTTATGAACCATATAAAGCGTAGCCACTACGGTAACATCTGTTCCCTCTCGTTTTACGTCCGCTACCCCAAAAGGAATTACATATTCCTCTTCTGGAACTTCGCCTTCTATTGGATACAATAGCTTGTGCTCACAGAAGAACACTGGATTGTTGCCACGTATGGCGGTTTTCAAAAGACCCTTGGCATCGTAGGGCGTTGAAGGCACAGCTACGTATAGACCTGGAACGTGCATGAACCAAGCCTCTAGACTTTGAGAATGATGCGAAGCCATGTTAACTCCAGCGCCGAAAGGCGTTCGAAGTACCAAGGGACATTTTGCTTGCCCGCCGAACATATAGCATATTTTAGCTGCTTGATTGGCAATCTGATCCATGGCCAAAGCAGTCAAGTCTCCAAACATTATTTCAGCTACAGGTCGCATGCCAGTTATTGCAGCGCCTACCGCTGTTCCAATTATGGCTGATTCTGATATTGGCGTATCTCGTACCCTTTCGTCTCCGAATTCCTCAGCCAAACCTTCAGTTACTTTGAAGGCGCCTCCCCAGTATCTGCCAACATCCTCGCCCAACAGAAAGACGGAAGGATCTCGCTGCATCTCTTCCCTCAACGCTTCACGCAACGCATCTCTGCATTTGATTCTTCGCATATGTATCCTCCACTAGGCATAAACATCGTCCAAGGCTTCTCCCGGAACTGGATATGGGCTCTCCATAGCAAACTTGACTGCCTCCTCGATCTTAGCTGAGACGCCTCTTTCAATCTGTTGAATTTCAGCCTCTGTGAGAACCTTCGTTTGCATTAATCTTTCCTCAAAGCGCTTAATCGGGTCCTTAGAAAGCCATTCCTCAACTTCCGCTTTAGGTCTATAGCGCGCTGGGTCTACTCGCGAGTGCCCCCTGAGCCTATAAGTCTTGCACTCCAGAAGAGATGGCCCTTCACCTTTTCTGGCTCTTTCAACAGCCTTTTGCGTAGCTTCGTAAACCGTTAAAACATCGTTTCCATCAATAACCACTCCTGGAATTCCATAAGCCATTGCTCTGTCAGCAATGTTTTCAATATTCATAACCCTTGACTGACGTGTGCCCATGGCATAAAGGTTATTTTCGCAAACAAAAATCACGGGCAGCTTCCACACGGAAGCCAAGTTCATGCTTTCGTGGAAAGTGCCTTGGTTGGATGCCCCCTCACCAAAGAAACAGGCCACTACTTGATCCGTTTTTCTCAATGTTATGGATAATCCTGCGCCAACAGCTATCGGAAGACCTGCGCCCACAACGGCCGTTGCACCTAACATGCCTATGGTAAAGTCTGCAATGTGCATTGAGCCTCCCTTGCCCTTGCAGTAGCCTGCGCTTTTTCCCAAAATCTCAGCCATAGTCCGCTTTAAGTCAGCCCCTTTAGCTATGCAGTGGCCGTGGCCCCTGTGCGTACTTGTGACATAGTCAACTTCTCTAAGATTGCTGCAAACGCCAACTGCAACGGCTTCCTCTCCAGCGTAAAGATGGATTGTGCCGGGAATGAGGTTCTGAGCATAAAGTTCAAAGACTTTCTCCTCAAAGAAACGAATTTCAAGCATCTTTCTGTACATTTCAACAAGCTTTTCCTCTGCAAGGTTTAGCATCAAACGACTTCTCTCCGCGCTTTAGGGTCATTCCCTATACACTTGATGCCCTTATATTATTTTAAGATTGCAGCTAAAAAGATGATATCTATGCGCGACAAGGCCCGACAACCGCATATCTTCTCATGTTTAGTTACTTTTTTGTCACCTGTTTCTTTAATATTTGCATATAGACTCTATTTCATATGTGTATGAGCCCGCTCTTGTTTGTTGGCAAAGTTCTCTTTAACCCAAGAGTTTCAAAAAGTTAAAGCATAAACCATATAGCGTCACTCGTAATAGAAAAGTTATAGCAAGGTTTTGAGGAGAGAAGGATGCAAAAGTCCTACTCGCGATTACTGGGTATAGTTGGAAAACCCAATACTGGGAAGTCAACATTTTTTAGCGCTGCCACCTTGGCGCCGGCTGAAATTGCAAATTACCCATTTACAACCATAAAACCCAACAGAGGCGTTGGATATGTACGAACCCCATGCGTTCATGAAGAATTTCAAGTCAGAGACAATCCAGTTAACTCTGTATGCTTAGAGGGCATAAGGCTTATTCCTGTAGAGTTAATTGACTGTGCAGGACTAGTGCCGGGTGCATGGCAAGGAAGGGGTTTAGGCAACCAGTTTTTAGATGAGATTAGAAAGGCAGACGCTCTAATCCACATAGTTGATGCCTCTGGAGGAACAGATTCCGAAGGAAGACTCTGCAAATCTGGGGAGCATGACCCTTTAGAAGATGTAAGATTTTTGGAACATGAAATAACTATGTGGATGGCCGCTATTTTGAAAAAAGATTGGCCTAAGGTCGCCAGAACTGCAGAAGCAGAATCGAAGGATCTTTTTTCTATGCTTGAAGAACGACTAAGCGGCCTATCAATAAAAAGAACCCACATTTTTGAAGCAGCAAGAAAGTCTGGTTTGAACGCTGACAAACCAACTTCTTGGAGTGAAAGTGACTTCCTAAAATTCGTGGGCGTACTTAGGCAGATTGCAAAGCCGATGCTGATAGTTGCAAATAAAATCGATGTGCCGCCTGCTGAAGAAAATTTGGAACGAATGAAGAAGTTGAATTACATGATTATTTCATGTTGCGCAGAGGCCGAGCTTGCCCTAAGGCGTGCCGCAGAGAAGCAATTAATCAGTTATCGACCAGGTGACTGCAACTTTAAGATAGATCATGAAGAAAATCTGACTCAAAATCAGGTCAAAGCTTTGGAAACTATAAGGGAGAAGATTCTACTTAAACATGGTTCAACTGGTGTTCAAGACGCAATAAATATGGCTTTCTTCAAACTTCTGAACATGATAGCAGTCTATCCGGTTGAAGACGTTGAACACTTGACAGACCACGATGGACGAGTTTTGCCTGATGTGTACCTTGTACCTTATGGAACCACAGCTCATCAATTTGCCTACATAATTCACACAGAATTGGGAGAAAGCTTCATCTATGGAGTAGATGCTAGAGAAAGGAAAAGGATTGGTGAAGATGCAATACTCAAAGACAGAGACGTAATCTCAATTGTTAGCGCTAAGAAAAGAGCTTAATGATTTACGTGCCAAAGCGTCTCTTGCGTTTTTGGAAAGTTCGTACGGCGCGTAAAAGATCTATCAACCGAAAGTCAGGCCAATAAACGTCCAGAAAACAAAATTCGCTGTAGGCAGATTGCCACAGTAGAAAGCCGCTTAACCTTTCCTCACCTGAAGTTCTAATGATCAAGTCTGGCTCTTGTTTGGGCATATATGATGTATACAAGTGTTGCTCAAACACTTTTTCATCGACAGCTTCCGCTGTTAGTTCTCCTTCCTTTATTTTCTGTGCAATTTCCCTTGCAGCGTCAACAATTTCTGCTCTTCCACCATATGCAAAAGCAATGTTCAAGAATTGCCTATCATAATTCTCCGTCGCTTTTTCCACCTCTCCTATGAGCGTCTGCAAACTCTCAGGGAGCAAATTTACTCTTCCGATAACTTTAACACGCACTTTGTTTTTATGTATGCGTTCATCAATTAAAATCTCTTTAAACTTTTTTTCGGCAATACGCATGATCTCTTCAATTTCCTTTTTTGGGCGACAAAAGTTCTCCGTTGAGAAGGCATAGAGCGTTATAGACTTAACATCAAGTTTTTGGCTCCAATCAAGCAGTTGCTCCACCTTTTCGGCGCCCCTTTCATGACCAAGCCAAGGATTGAGAGCATTCTCAGAAGCCCACCTTCGATTTCCGTCAAGAATAATTGCGATATGCTCAACTTTTTCACTATTCTGAACTTGATGCCAGAGCCAGTTTTCATACAGTTTATACGCACCGATAATTGAAAGGAACTTTTTAAGCACCATTATGTAAACCTCGCATCTTTAAGTGCGCTGGCACAAAGACAATTATTTCCGCGTTCAACGGGTAAAGCCTTAATGGTTTCAATTAAAGCTTCCTCTAGCTTAGGCATAATTTGCCTAGCCATTTTTGAAACTTCGGTTTGCGTTAGCCTTTCTTGTATGCCAGCAGCCTTATTTGAGACATAGCAAATAGCTGCATAACACATCTCCATTTCTTTTGCAAGAACTGCCTCCGGAATGCCGGTCATTCCAACAATGTCGCAGCCTAACCGCCTAAACATTTCAATTTCAGCAGGTGTTTCAAAACGTGGTCCTTCAGTGCAGACTAATACAGCCTTTTCCCATGCGTGCAGTTCAAATCGCTTTACAGTTTCAAAGAGTAGCTTACGGATTTCTGGACAGTATGGCTGAGAAACGTCAATGTGCGTTACTGGAGTTTCATCATAAAAGGTTGTGGAGCGAAGCTTTGTAAAATCAATGAAATCGTGGGGGATAACTATGTCGCCCGGTTTAAAATCACGGTTCATAGCACCAACGGCGTTTATAGCTATGATTCTCTTTACGCTTAGGGCATATAAGGCGTAAATGTTCGCCTTGTAATTTATTTTGTGGGGTGGGACTGAATGGGTTGGGCCATGTCTTGGGAGGAAAACCACTTCTTTATCATGTATTCTTCCAATCGACAGCGGAGGAACCACGCCATAAGGAGTCCCAACGCGCAATTGCTCTGCGTTTCTAAACATCTTTTCGAAGCCTGTGCCGCCAATAATTGCTAGTTTACTCTTTTCCAAACTCTTCAACCTGAGCTTTTGTCTCTTCGAAAAACCCTCTAGCAGATCTATGAATTATGAATATGACTAGAACTGAGGCTATGCCTATTAGAATGCCGACAACTATGGAAAAAACGAGTTTTTCATAGCCCATTTCAGGCCTAACAAGAACATCAGCAGTTCCGTCAAGAATCCAACGGGACCATGCAACAGAAACTATCAGCGCCGCATTACGCAATACCCTTGCGTCGCGTTCAAAGTACAAGCGTATAGCTCTTCCAAATAATATGGCGCACGCCCCTACTACTATGAGATCCATTGAACCCTTAACGAAAAAGCCAGCAATCTGCGGTAAAATGCTTAACCACCCTGCCAAATCAGGCGGCAGCTGAGCAATATTCGTTGCACCGTTTGCCCACCCAGAGTAAACGCTGACGATTATGCATAGAACGCCCGCAATCGCGGAAAAATTCGAAATCTGCACTGGAAGAGGTGGCGGAGAATATTCTCTCAGCCATCGATAAAAGTTTTTAACTGCTCTATCAACCCCGAAGCCTTTCAAGAGCATAAAGGCGCCTAAAATTAGGATTATTGCTATAAGGTAATAATGAACCCAGTTAAATATTGCAAGTATTCCCAAAATTAAGAATAACAGCCCTGGTAGGCCTAACGCAATGCGAGCGTATCGGGGGTTTTCCGTGACCACTTTCAAGTATCGCGAAAAAAGTGCAGCTGTTTCCTCAATCGACTCGCTGTGTTTGACAACTATTCGCCTAACGGACGAGACAGGTACTCTGGATTCTATAAGCGGTAAAACGGCTGCGTCTGAGTAGCCATCTGTGACCAGAATAACTTCGCTAGCAGGATACGTATTTAAAAGTTCGTTCAGTTCAGAAACTATTTTTCTGTCTGCCCCAACGCTACCCAATTGGGAGCCGGAGATTGTTGCGACTTCAAAAACTTCTTCCGGCGTTTTCTCGTTCTGCAAACGGTCATAGAGACGCACCGTTTCAAACATTGCATTCGCATCAGGCTCTTCTGGATCTCGCAAAGCCAAGCTTACCGCCGCATCCAGATTTTCTGTTCTTCCAACAAGAGGAGTTTTAATTCCTGCCTTTGTTCCTAGATCGCCATCTCTATCCACACATAGTACCAGAATTCTTTTTTGCTTCTGCGCCTCTTCCGTTTCTTTTGCGGTCATCTTGCTTTCTATACTCCATTATCTGAAACTGGTAACTTTAATCTTGCGTTTCTGCTCCCTTTTCTGCAAGAAGTTGAAACTCCTCCCACGACAATTTTTCGCCACGTTTCAATCTTTCTCTCGCTTCTTTTTCAAGTTTTTCTCTAAGAACTTTCTCTGCTCTCGTTTTTTCCGTTGCTTTTTCTTTTCGAACTTCTTCCTCTAAACTCCTTATTTTGTTTGACACCTCCGCAATTTCCTTTTGCAGATGTTTCGCCTTTTCTTTTGTTTTAAGATATAGAGCGTGGAGACAATCAGCGTCCGCCTTGATTTTTTTTGCTTCAGCAATTTTTTCCAACATTTTTGCGTGGGCGTCACGGCTTTTTTTAGCGGTTTCTGTCATCTCCGCATGATAATCATCACTCTTGGTTTCCAGAACTCTTAGTTCGGCTTGCGATTTGGCAAGTTCGAGGTTGAGTTGGGCAAGTTTTTTATAAGTATTCAGCTGGGTTTCTATTTGCTTGACCTTTTCGATGAATTTCTTCTCTTCTTGTAAACTTAGAGGGGTTGTCTGAATTTTCCACTCGATATCCTCAAGTTCTTTTTGCAGGATTTGACGCCCCCTTATAGGCTTTTTAGTATTTAGAATTTCAATTTTCTGCCCTAGTTCTTTTAAACCTATGACTATTTCTCGAACCCTTACTTTTGAATTCTCTCGTTGCTGTTTTAGCTCTTTGACCGTTTCGTTTAGTTTGTCCCTGTTGTTCCTAAACGCGAGTATTTCCAATCGCAGACCTTTGAATTGGTCATTGAGCCTGTTTCTTTTCTCGGCAAGTTCTCTCGTTTCGGCATTTAGCTTGCTATCCTGCTCTCTTAACGCAAAGATTTTTTGTTTTATCTCTTCAATTGTTCTAATTTTTTGCTGGTTTGACAAGAAGCTCCCTCTGCAAACTGAGTCATAAGAATTTGGCTGTCAAACTTAATATTGCATTCCCTTTGTTGTAGTAGTCTCTTTTGGAGACTTTACATCTATAATTTTGTTTACGAACTCTGCCCGTTCTATAAGCTCTTTTGGGGCAAATCTCCCTGTCAAAACTACATCTGTTTTCTTCGGAAGCTTGTCTAAAAAATCTAAAACCTCTCTTGTGTCTAAAAGATTGCAGTGTAAAGCCAGATTAACCTCGTCCAAAATTAGCAGGTGCGGCTTTTTTTCTTCAATGGTTTTTTCGGCGAATATCAGGGCCTTGTGGGCTAACTTCTTGTCTTCCTCGTTCAAGTCGCCTAATCCATGCCATCCCTTGCGGCCAAACTGGTAGATTTCATAATAGGGCGCCAGCATTTTCCTAACCTTGTATTCACCTGTGTTTTTCCAATATTTTAAGAACTGAATTATTACAACTCTCCGTTTGTGTCCAATAGCACGCAAAGCCAAACCCAGAGCGCTTGTGGTTTTTCCTGCACCGGTTCCGGTGTAAAGGTAAACACAACCCATTTTACCCACTTCTTTCAACATCTCTCCACTATTTGAATGTTGGTTATAAATCTTAAATAGTATGTTTATATCATGTTTTTTCGGAGAAACGACAGATGAAGTATGACTACGAAGAGTTGCTGAAAAAGGCGCGCAATCAAATCCCAGAAGTTAGTGCAAAACGCGAGCGGTTAGAGTTGCCTAAGCTGCATTGTTCAACTGTAGGTATGCGTACTATAATCACTAATTTTGGAGAAGTTGCCGACGCCTTGGATCGCACGCCGCAACATATATTAAAATTTTTAACTCGCGAGATGGCTACAGCTGCAACAATTCATGAATCAAGAGCCATTTTTCAAGGAAAATTTTCCACGGAGACTTTGGAAAGACTCTTGCAAAGGTATATGGAAAGCTTTGTCGTATGCCCAGTATGTAAACGACCAGACACTAAAATTGTGAAAGAAAAGCGCCTATCCTTTCTAGTGTGCAAAGCCTGCGGAGCCAGATCATCCATTAAACAACTGTGAGAGCGACAATAAATTGGAGGTTTACATGAATCTCAGGAAAGTCGGCGCAAATGTCCTTTTAACCATGTGTGACTGCGAAATACTTGGCAAAACCCTGCGTGAAGGAAAAATAGTTTTTCACGTTAAGGAAGAATTTTACAGTGGCGCAAAGGTGAACCTTGAAGAGGCAATATCCTTGATTGAAAACTCGACGATAGTAAATATGGTAGGCAAAAACGTTGTTCAGAGGGCTATAGAAAAAGGCTATGTTCATCCAGAGGCAGTGCTAAACATAGAAGGAATACCGCATGCGCAAATTGTGAAAATTTAGATAGACTAAGCAAAACGTTACTGTTGTCTTATGGCATTGTTTCTGCCTAGTTTTATTCAAGGGATAAATCAAATTAAGGCACCGATAAGAATGAGCATACTTTTAAGGAACGTATGCACTTTCTTCAGAAGAACGCGTATGAGGTGCGTGTTTGGGTAAGAAAAAAGTCCTAAGCGAAGGAGAACTAAGCGAATTGGTTCTTCCAACAGAAAACGATGTTTTAGGAGTAGCTATTAAGCTGCTTGGGTTTGATCGGGTCTTGGTTAGATGTCAAGATGGCTATGAGCGCTTATGTCGTATTCGCGGCAAGATGAAGCGGCGAGTTTGGATTCGGGTAGGAGATGTTGTTCTAGTTTCGCCTTGGGATTTTCAAAGCGATTCCCGTGGTGATTTGATTTGGCGCTATACGAGGGCACAAGCGGATTTTCTTCGCAAAAAAGGTTACTTGACCATTTAATGCGTTTGTTTTAGTGGAGTTGTATGTGAAGTAGATGTCTTTTCGTGAGCGTGTTGAAAAAAAGCTGAGACGAGAGGAAAAAAGTTACGAAGTTGAACAGTTGATGAAGGAGAAGCGAAGCGAGGAGTACGAAGTTTTAGAGGAGGTTTTTGATCGCTCTACGCTCATGGTGATTTATCATTTTTTGAACAAGGGGATCATAAGCGAGATTCACGGTGTTGTGAAAGCTGGAAAAGAGTCACGTGTTTACTGGGGCAAAGGCCTTGATGGAAAAGAACTAGCTATAAAGATTTACTTGATGGTCTCTGCCGAGTTTAGGAAGGGGATGCTTAAATATATTGAAGGTGATCCCCGATTTAAAGGCGTAAAGCGTGATACACGTTCACTGATTTTTACATGGGCTCAGAAAGAGTTTAAGAATTTACAGGCAGCGAAAGCGGCGAGGGTGAGAGTGCCAAAGCCCATCGTTGTGAAGAATAACGTGCTTGTAATGGAATTCATAGGAAACAATGGCGTTAGTGCTCCATCGTTGAAGGAGCAACCGCCCCGTAATCCAGAAAAGAGTTACAACACGCTCTTAACCTATTTGAGGAGGCTTTACGGCAAGGCTGAGCTTGTTCATGGAGATTTAAGTGAATACAACATAATGATTTGGAAGGGTCGTCCAGTGTTATTTGACATATCTCAAGCCGTTCCACTTTCACACCCAATGGCGAATTTCCTTCTCCGCAGAGATTTAACCAATCTAAACAAGTTTTTTGGCAGATTAGGAGTTAAGGTTTCGTCAGTTGAAGAGCGTTACAGGCAGGTTACGGGTTTTGGCAATGACTAGCGTGTTTGTTAAAATTCCGAAGGATCGAGTGGGCGTGTTGGTAGGCCCCGAAGGGAAAACTAGGCAAAACATCGAGAACAGACTTTCCGTTCAGCTTCAAATAGAAAGCGACTCAGGAGATGTAACAATAACGCTTGTTAAAAATGTAAAAGACCCATCATTGCTTTTTAAGACAAAGGATGTGGTAACAGCCATCGGCAGGGGCTTTTCTCCTGAACATGCTTTCCGCTTGATCCGTGATGAAGATGCTATTTTGGAGGTTGTCGATTTGCGAACAATTTTTGGAAAATCCGAATCTGATATTAGGCGTATTAAAGGACGGATAATCGGAATGAACGGCAAGACTCGAAGGACAATAGAGGAGCTAACAGACACCAATGTTGCGGTATATGGGCATACTGTCAGCATTATTGGGAACTTTGACCAGATTGAAGTTGCAAGAAATGCTGTACAAATGTTGATTGACGGCAGCCAACATCATAGTGTCTACAGGTTCCTCCAGAAGAAGCGAAGAGATCTTAAGAAGAAAATGCTTGAACTCTGGGAAAAACCGTCTGAAACCAAATAAGTCCACTAAGTTGCTAAGCTCATAGACTTCTTCAAGGCCGACAATTGGCGCACACGTGGTGACTTTTTTTATTAACCAAGAGGGGGGCTCCGTACTCAAGATCCCAATCATATAAGATTCAGCGGGGCCAGAGTCGTCATCGCCCACCAAATAATTAAAGATTTTTTCAGCATAAAAACTTATAGAAGGAAGCTTCCTAAAGGCATTTTGGGCGTGAGATTTGTCTCGGTTTGGTTTGAGTCGAAGTCAAGGTTTAATTTTGGGTTTGGGCTTTCTGGCGACATTGAACATGCATTTGCTTTTGTTTTCCTATTCGCCCTTGATTAATGGTATACGTCTTGAAATGGGTTTATCTAATGCTCAAGCTGGTCTTCTATTTTCTGTTTGTATTTTGACACTTATGGTTCTTCGAGTTCCTTGGGGAATGTTCTGTGATCGAAAGGGGTTTAGGGTAACTACTGGATTGGCTTTAACTCTCATGGGATTTTTTGGTTTGCTTCGTGGTTTTGCCACGGACTACGGTATGTTTCTTGCTTCCCAATTTCTTCTTGGAGCGGCTTTATCTGCAATAGTTCCTTGTCTTCCAAAATTGGTATCTGCCTGGTTTCCTAAGCAAAAGTCCGGTTTAGCAACAGGTGTCTGCATGGCTGGTTTTCCAGTCGGCGATGTTTTGGGATTAAGCGCCACACCCTATCTCTCAACATTCTTAGGTAATTGGAGGCAAGTCTTTCAACTGTACGGTGCTTGGTCTCTTCTTTTGGTGGTTTTGTGGTGGAAATTCGCCCATGAAAACTTCGAAAAGACACCTGAACAAACGGCTTATGAATATAGATCTCTGCGACAGGATTTTGCAATATTATTTAGAACGAAAGAGATTTGGCTTTTGACAGGTTTGTATTTTTGCGCAGCGGGGTGCTACGACACAGCTTTGGTTTGGCTTGCAGAAATCTTACGATCAAAGGGAATCTCACCTTTTATGGCTGCAACGGTGGGGTCAATGCTACCTTTGGGATTTTTCGCTGCGTCAATCAGTGTGGGCACATTTTCAGATAGATTGGGATCAAGAAAGCCTTTCGTGCTTATACTTGGCCTCCTTAGCGGTCCAGTTATTTATCTTACTGGAACAATATTCGGACCTGCATTGTACGTTGCCGCTTTTCTTGTGGGTTTTTGCACGGTTGGGGTTTTAACGCTTACTCTTGCAATCCCTATAGAGTTGCCTAAGTTATCTTCACATTTATCCAGTGCGCTTGGATTAATCTCTTCACTTGGAAATGCCAGTTCATTTCTTTTACCAATAGTAGTTGGACAAATTAAGGATGCTACCGGAGCTTTTTCGTTAGCAATATTTATGCTAGCGGTTATGGGAGAATGTATGTTCGCGCTGGGTTTAGCGTTGCGGGAGACAGGTAGAAATGGTGGGGGAAATGCTTAGCAAAATCAAAGTCATCCCTTTAGCGGGGGAAAGTTTCGGCGTCAGATCAATGTGTACTTACGTGGAGACTCCGGATGTGCGGATACTTTTGGACGCTGGAGTTTCACTTTGCCCGAACCGCTTCGGTTTGCCCCCGCATCCTGAAGAATTTAAGGCAATAGAGCGATGCAGAAGAAAAATTGCCGATGCCGCGGAAAAGGCTGAGGTTGTAACCTTGAGCCATTACCATTTTGATCATCACACACCTTCTTATGAAGATTGGCTGTGCAATTGGACTGAGGCCACAGAAACGGCGAGGCAAATCTACGAGGGAAAAATCGCTTTGATAAAAAATCCTAAGGAGAAAATCAATTACAATCAGAGACGCAGAGGGTGGATTTTTCAGAAAACGGGTGGAAAATACGCCAAAAAACTTGAAATTGCTGATGGAAAAACATTCATTTTTGGAAGAGAGACCGTTGTTAGGTTTTCAGAACCGGTTTTTCATGGGCCTGAAAATTCTGCTCTAGGATGGGTTTTAATGACAACTATTGAGTATAAAGGCGAGAATTTCTTGTTTGCACCGGACGTCCAAGGTCCAATCTCTGCGCATACGCTTCAAATACTTAATATGGAGAAGCCTCAAATGATTCTGATCGGTGGGCCACCATTTTACTTGGCGAAATTTAAAGTCGATGTGGAACAAGCACAGGCGGGATTAAAAAACTTGGCAAAAGTTGTCGCAGTTGTCCCATGCATCGTTTTGGAACACCATGTTTTAAGAGATGAAGATTGGCGTAAAAAGACAATGGATGCCTATGATAAAGCACGTGAAGTGGGACATAGAATTTTAACAGCCGCTGAATTTCTCGGTAAAGAGAACGCTTTCTTGGAAGCCCAGAGAAAAAGACTTTTTGTTGAAAACCCCCCATCAAAAGAGTTTGAGAGATGGATACACGAAGGCTTGAAAGCAAAAACCTCGGTTAAGCCTCCAATCTAGATCTCGTTTAGCCTTCCCCCGTTGTTTCGCGCGCGAGATTAAGAGCGTCTTTTCATGTTGCCATGACGCACCGTTGAGCTCCTTCCTGAGAGGCTCGGTCCAATTTGTGACACAGGCCAAATATGCAATAACGCTAGTGGCGGAGATGAGTAAAATATAATACATATTTATTATGCACTTTTCTCTGCAATTAGCTCTAGGAGCAAAGTCCGATGGTTTCAGTGAAGCCTAAAATTACACGCAGAACAATAATTTTGCCAGTCATAGGTCTCATTGCCTTCTTCGTTTATATTTATCTCTTTCAAGTGGACATTCTAGAAATAATCACCATGGCTCAACGCACGGACCCAGTCATCTATTTCTTAGCCGCAGTTTTTAACATAATCGAAGTATTTTTCTATGCACTCTCGTGGCGGATGTTGCTCGACTTTCTTGCCGTCAAAATCTCAATTTTGAAATCTTACCTTTACGTTTGGTATGGAATATTCATGGACATAATTATTCCAGCAGAATCCATTAGTGGAGAAATCTCTAGAGTATACTTGATTACGAGAGAACAAAGTGGAACAGGCGGCAAGGTTGTAGCATCCTTGGTTGCTCATCGGCTTATGGGTATGAGCGTAAATGTTGCAAGTCTGATTTTAGGCATAGGTATACTTTTGATGGAAAGGGAAGTTGGTGGGCTTATTCTTAACCTTGCTTTGTTCTGCGCTGTAGCCATTGCCCTCTGTTTGTTGCTGTTAATTCTGTTATGTCTTAAGGAAAAGTGGACACTAAAAATAGTTAATGCGCTGATAAGACTGATAGAACTTGTGAGTCGTGAACGGTGGAAACTGACAAAAGTTAGAGAAGATGCAAGAAAAACTGCGACTATGTTTCATGATTCGATGAAGGAGTTTAGCCGCGCTCCAAAGACCCTTTCTACCTCACTGTTTTTCCTTATAATCACATGGATTTTGAACCTGAACATTGCATATCTAGTTTTCCTAGCTCTTAGATTTCCAGTTCAGTGGAGCACAATCCTGATAACATCCTCGATAGTGCTTGCAGT